>JAICEP010000055.1 GCA_025924095.1 Sorangium sp. | reverse complement strand
GCGGCACACCGACCGCCGCGGAGGCGCGGGCGCGCGCCGAGGCCGCCTTCCGGAAGAGGCGCGAGATCGCCGAGCGGCAGGCCGCGCGCGGCCTGGTGACCCAGACGTTCGCGCGCCGCGGAGCGCGAGCCGATGCGGCGGGAGAGCGCTGAAGGAACCGTGAAGGGCAGCGCGCGCGCGACGGCGCGACGCGGCGGAGGGAGCTCCGGCAGGAGCGTCGACGCGCGGCGCTAGAGATCGCCGTGGATCGGCGTCGGCACCCGCCACGCGACGATCTCGGCGTGCTGCTCGCGGCTGAAGGGCCGCTCGAGGAGCCGCGGGCAGCACTGCCGCGAGCGGAACAGCTCGAGGATGTAGCTCATGCGCTCGTTGAGGGACGCCCAGTCCTCGGCGCCGCAGCCGTCCGTCGTCTGGTCGTGGGCGTCGTACTTGTGCAGGAGCTCGTACAGCTCGCGATCCTCGATGGTCGCGAGCTCCGCGCAATGGAGCGGCAGGCCGGGCGGCGCAGGCAGGTCGTGGCCGAGCTCGAGGAGCTCGTCCGGGAAGCGCATGGTCATCATTGCCTTCGTCGCGACCAGCCGCCAGACCGCCTGCAGCTTCTCGATCCTGTCGAGGACCAAGGACTGAAGCGCCTCGGGCAGGTACCGACCGCGCGGGCCGACCGTGTCGATCGTGCAGCGGATGGGCGCGTTGAGCGCCCGCGCGATGTACGTCTGGAGCCGCACCTGCTCGTGCAGCCCGACGCGCGCGTTGGCGAGGAGGATGAGCTCCGCCTTCTTGTCCTGCTCGTCCGTGAGCATCGCCTCGTGGTAGTGCTCCATGGCGCTGCGGAGCAGCCCCTGCCCCCCCTGCGGAGACGGCCCCGGCTGCAGCCCTTCGAGCAAGGCCGCGAGCTCGGCCTTCCCGGGCCGCGGGCAACCCCGATAGAGCCGGATCATGCGGGCGAACAGCGGCCCGAGCTCCCCGAACACCTCGAGGTTGCCGGCGGCGATGTCCGAGCTCAGCTCGCCGAGGATCCGCTCCGGCAGCTCCATGAGCTCGGCCCCTTGTCCCCACCAGGGCGCGATCAGCTCGATGGCGCTGATGCGCAGCGCGCTCCCTCGCTCGGGCTTACCCAGGCCGCGCCCCCTCAGGATGCGCGGCAGGAGCGCCTCCCGCTCTTCCTCGTCCGAGAGGATCAGCCACCGGAGCACCGACGGCACCTCCTCGTTGCGGATGAACGTCCCTGCAGTCTTGGAGGCCCACGTGGCGAAGGAGCACCAGTGGGCGTTGCCCCCGCCGAGCAGCTTCACGAGCTCGGCGGAGAGCTCGTGGTAGCACTGCGTGATGAGCAGGTTGCGCAGCACCGGCTGGCCCTCCAGCGCGATGATCGCGTGCACCTTGTCGAGCAGCGAAGGCAGCTCGGACGTCTCGGCAGGCATCCCCCTCGCAGCGACCCGTGCCGAGCGTTCCACGACGCCGCTTCGCGTCACGCGAGGCGCCGGGTGCGGCGCCTCCGCTGCCAACGAGGCCTCCGCTGCCAGCGAGAAGGAGGGCCGATAGGCAGTGTCCTTGAAATGTGCGGCGTGTTCGCTCGCTGTTACCGCGGACATCAGCGGCTTTGCAGGGGTCGTCATTCTCCCGTGCTATCTCCAATTGATGCCAGATGTCCATACCTGTCCATAAGTCCATGGTGAGAAATGCGGGCTGGCATACCTGGTTCTGTTCCGGACGCTGATAGTGTGCTGAGGAGTTGCTGAGCGCGCGGCTTCCCCCTTGCGCGGGGTTGAGCGCCGCAGCGCAGCAACGTCGGAACATCGCAACGTAACGCCGCGCGCGCGCGGCCGTTCGTCACGGAGACGGAGACGGAGCGGGAGGCGCGGGCGAGGCGGGGGCGGTCGTCGCGAGGGGGATTCCGCCGCTTCCACCTGGGCCGCCGCGGGGCCAGGTCGTGACGCTCACGCGGCGCTCGCGGGCGAAGGTCCGCGCGACCACCGCGCGCACGTCCGCCGGCTCGACCTCCTCGAGCGCGCGCAAGAGCCGCGGCAGGCTGCCCGGATCGAGCGCGGCGCGCAGCCGCAGATCCGTGATCGGCCGCGGAGACGCAGGCGGCGGCGCGACGGCGGCGCGGCGCGCGAGCTCCTTCTCCAGATCGAGCTTGAGCAGCGCCTTCGCGAGCGACAGCTCCTTCCAGGTCGGGCCGGACGTCGCGAGCGACGCGAGCTCGGCGTCGAGGCGCTGCTCCAGCTCGGCGGCGTTGCGCGACGGAGCGGGCGTGAGCTCCACCGCCGCCACGCTCGCCTGCGCGCCGAGCGACAGCCGCCCCGTCACCTCGGACGCGAGCTGCCCCTCGGTCACGAGCGCCTTCGCGAGCCGCGCGATGCGCGGGCCGGTGAGGATCTCCATCGCCACACGGAACGACGCCTCGTCCGCGCCCCCCTCCGGCGGCGCGATCCAGCCGTAGAGCAGCCGCGGCGCCGGCACCGCGTCCTCGAGGACGATCCGCTCCTCGCGCGGGTGCGGCCCGATCGGCCGCTCCGGCTCCGCGACGACGCGCTGCAGCGAGCGCGCCAGCGCCTGCTCGACCGCCGCGCGCGAGACGTCGCCCGAGAGCGCGATCGTCGCCTGGGCCGCGGCGCGCTCGCGCCGGAGCGACTCGGTGAGCAGCAGCTCGCTGGCCGCGCCCACGTCGGCGCGCGCCCCGAGCAGGGTGCCCTCGAGCGGGTGGCCCGCGGGGAACAGCGCCTCCCCGAGCGAGAGCCATGACGGGCCATACGGCGTCCGCTCGAGCGCGCGCCGCGAGGCCGCGCTGGCCTGCCTCCTGAGCTCGGCCACGCGCGCCGCGCTCGCCTCGCCGAGCAGCATCCGGAGCCGCGCCGCGACAAGGTCGACGCCGACCTCGAGATCCCGCGGCGGGACGGTGATCGCGACGCGCGCCTCGCTGGCGAGCGCCGGCCCCGTCGCGCCGGCGTCGCTCGCGGACCGCGCCGGGACCGCGACGGACGCGCTGATCGAGACGAGCGGCGCCGCGGGGTCCTCCCGCAGATCGACCGCGATGCCGCTCGGGAGGCGGAAGCGCTGCACCTGCTCCAGGCCGAGCCCCGCGAGGAGGCCGATCTGCTTCTCGATCGCCGCCTCTCGGCCCTTGAGGGCGCGGCGCGCGCCCGGGCCCTCGGCGCCGTCGAACGGCGACGCCGGGACGAAGCGGCCGCTCCGGAGGCCGAGCGGGTCGTCCTCGAACGCAGCGCGAAAGCCGACGTCGCCGCCGATCATCACGATCGGGAGCTTCGCCTCCAGCGCCGCCGGGTTGCCGAGGAGCGGCATCGGCTCCGGCGCCTGGCCGGGCGGGATGAAGAGCGGGAGCCGGTTCCGGCCGAGCGACACGGGGCGGGGCGGCAGCGACGCGTCGTCCAGGGCGAGCTCGCCGCTCGCGCCGCGCGGCGGCAACGCGACGGCCACGCTCGACAGGCCATCGCCCTCGTCCTCGTCGAGCTCCTCGTGGTCGAGGTACGCCGGGAAGAGGGCCATCGCGCGCGCGACGCGATCCGCGGGGAGCGAGATCAGGTGGTCGACGCGGCCCGGCGGGACGCGGTCGCGCAGGAGCTCGGGGTTGTGCTCGCGCAGCACGGCCGTCGAGATGCCCGCGGCGCGCGCGACGGTGCGGAGCCGCGTCCCCGGCGGCACCGCGACCTCGCCGAGGTCGAGCGGCGCGAGCGGCGCGACGTCGGGCAGGTCGAGCCCGAAGCGCGCGCGGTTCGCCGCGACGATCCCGAACGCCACGATCTGCGGCACGTAGTCCGCGGTCTCCTTGGGAATGGCGCCCGCCTGCGCGAGCTCGGCGACGCCGATGGGCCCGCGGGTCTCGGGATCGCGCGCCGCCGCGACCTTCGACAGCGCGCGGAGGACGCCCTCGTGGCCGACGTTGTACGCCGCCAGCGCGAGATCCCAGCGGCCGAAGCGCTCGTACAGGTCGCGCAGGTGCGCGGTCGCGGCGTCGGTGGCGCGCGTGAGGCTCATGCGCGCGTCGATCCACTCGGACTGCTCCAGCCCGTAGGCCTCGCCCGTCCTCGGCATGAACTGCCAGAGCCCCGCCGCGCCGGCCGGCGAGACCGCCCGCGGATCGAAGCCGCTCTCCACCGCCGCGACCCAGAGGAGATCCTCCGGGAGGCCCGCCTCGCGGAGCGAGCGCTCGACGATCTCGCGGTACGCGCCGGCGCGCCGGAAGCGGCGCTGGAAGACGGCGCGCCCCTCGTCCGACTGGGCGAAGAAGCGGACGAACCGCATCGTGCGGCGCGTGAGGGGGACGTCCAGATCCGGCATCGCCAGCGTGGCCAGCGCCGCGCCGTCGGGGTCCTCGAGATCCTCGTCCATCGCGGGCTGGAACTCGCGCACGAGCAGCGCCGTGACGACAGGCGGCGCGTCCCCGGCAGGCGGAGCGCATGCCAGCGCCGGCGCGACATCGGCCGGCGCCCGATCGAGCAGGCCGGGATCACGGAAGGCGCGGTACGCCGCCGAGAAGGACGCGCGCACCGAGGGCGCCTGGCCGACCGCCGCGCCAGAGAGGCAGATCAGCGCGCCGAGCCCGGTCCACAGAGCGGCTCGCCGTGCCCAGCTCATCACCGCCGATCTTGCTCCGAAACCGTCCGCGGGCGCTACGGCAAAGCGCGGAGACGGCGGCGACGATGTGCGCTGCTCGACGGTGCGCCCCTCCCCGGGCGCGCCCCCCTGCCCCTCGGCATCGCCTCCCCCACCCCTCCCCGTCGGACCCTTCCCTGCGGGGATCCAGCCCTGCGGCGCGCCTCGCGCCCGCTCCGCGGCCGCCCATTCACCGGCCGGCCCTCCCTGCGGCCAGCACTAGCCACCTGCGTCCGGGCGAGCTAGCACGCGTCGACGATGCGCTCGTCTCAAGCCGCGCGCCCAGCGGAGAAGACCTCTCGGCTAGGCGAGGTGCTCGACTTCATGAAGCTCCTGTGGGCCGTCGATCACGGCCTGCAGTCGACGTCGAAACGCATGGAGGCGAAGATGGGCGTGACGGGTCCGCAGCGGCTCGTCATCCGCATCGTCGGACGCTACCCCGGGATCTCCGCCGGGCAGCTCGCCGAGATCATGCAGCTGCACCCGAGCACCCTCACGGGCGTGCTCAAGCGGCTGCAGCAACGCGGCATCATCGAGCGCCGGGTCGATCCGAAGGACGGCCGGCGCGCGCTCCTCGGCCTCACCGCGCGCGGACGCGAGCTCGACAGCCTCCGCACCGGCACGGTGGAGGCGGCCGTGCGGCAGGCCCTCAAGACGATGCCCCGGCGCAAGCTCGAGGCCGCGCAGGATGTGCTCTCGGCCGTCGCCGAGGCGCTGCAGCCGCAGCAGGCCGACGAGTAGCGTCGCCGGCCGGATCAGCGCGCGCGGCGCGCGTTTCAGCCCGGGCAGCGCGGATCAGCGAGCGCCTGGCAGCCGCGGCAGCCGCGACGCGCCGGAGCCGCGTCGCGCGGAGCGAACGGTGCTTCGCGCCGGGGAGCGCAGCGCGATCTACGCGAAGCGCACGGCTCCGCCGCGACCGGACGACCCTGCGGACATCGAACGGAGGAGCAGCGGTCGTCCCGCACGGCAACCCGCTTCCCGCGTCCCCGAGGCGGCGGGAGGCGCCGCGCCGGACCCGCGAACCGAGGCCTTCGACGCGGCCTCCGCCCGGCGCGCGGCGCGCCGAGGGCCTCTCATCACCACGACGAGGAACAATGAAGCACTGGGTTCTTGGCGCGATCAGCGCGGCGATCCTCGCCGCAGCGTGGGGCTGCGGCTCCGGCGGAGGAAACGGCGGTGCCGACGCAGGAGGCGGCACCGCAGGGACGGGGGGCAGCGGAGCAGCGACAGGCGGCGGAGGGAGCGGGAGCCAGGCCGCGGCCTGCACGATCACGGCCCGAGGCCTGGAGGTGAGCGGCGGCCGCGGGACCACGCCCTCGATCGCATGGACCGGGTCGGGCTTCGCCATCGCCTGGCAGGAGCGCGGCGCCGACGAGGGCGACATCCACCTCGCGGTGGTCGACGCGGAAGGCAACAGGCTGGGGGAAGAGGCGATCGAGGCAGGTCCGGGCGTCTCCAGACACCCGAGCGTCCACCGCGACGGAGAGGGCCTGCTCGTCCTCTGGCAGGCCGAGGACGGCACGGGCAGCATCGTGCGCGGCCGCCGCGCGACGCTGGAGGGCGTCCCCGACGGCGACGCCTTCGAGCTGGTCCAGAGCGGCGCGGCCGAGTCCTGGCCCATCGCCGCCGCGGGCCAGGACGGGATCGCCCTCGCGTGGATGGATGCGGGCGGGTCGCTGCTCGGCTTCCTCGACCGCGGCGCGCTGGCCAACGCGACGCCGCTGGACCAGGCGCAGTTCCCCGCGGTCGCGACCGACGGCGAGAGGACGGTGCTGGCCTGGACGCAGGGCGACGCGCTCGGCTTCGCCAGGCCGGGCCGGGGGAGCGCGCCGCTCGATCGGATCGCCCACGAGGGCGTCAATGCGAAGCTGACGCGCGTCGCGCTCGGCGGGGACGACGCCTTCGTCGCCTGGGAAGACACCCGCACGGGCACCGAGCAGATCCGCGCGATCCGGATCTCCGCGCAGAACGAGGTGTCCCGCGAGGCCCTCGTCTCGCGGGCCGAAGGCAGCGCGAACTGGCCGGCGCTCGCGTGGACCGGGCGCAGCCTGGCCGTCGCGTACTATCAGTTCCGCGACGGCGCCCCGGCCGTCTTCGTGGCGCTGCTGAACCGCGATCTCTCGCCCGCCGGCGTCGACGTCGAGGCGAGCGGCGGCGGCGGCGCGCCCGCCCGGTACCCGGCGCTGGCCTGGACGGGCCAGGAGCTCGCCATCGCCTACGCGGAGGAAGACCGGGGCATCCGCCTCTCGCGCGCCAGCTGCAAGTAACCTGCGCCGCGCTCGCTCGCGCGCTCCCCGCCGCGTCGCCGCCGCAGGTCGATCGCCCGCGGCGGCGCCGCGACCGGGGCGCCCGCGGCAGCGCAGGACGGCCGCCCGCGTCGGCCCGGATCGAACCCTGCAACCGCTCCCGGGGTGGCCGTTCTCCCCTGCGCCCTTGCGATCCTAATCTGCACAGCCGTGCTCGGCGCCTACGCCGTGCGCGTCGCGCGCCACGGCCGACCCGTGATGCCGCGGCTCGGCGCGTCCCCGGGGAGCGCGCTGCTCCCGGGCTCCGTGGTCGAGGCCTTCTACTGGTCGTTCCACGCCCCCGCGCGCGCGCTCGTGCGCCTGGGCGTCTCGCCGGACACCCTCACCTACCTCTCGCTCGCCCTGTCGCTCGCCTGCGCGCCGCTGCTCGCGATCGGCCGCTTCCGGGCCGGCGCCGCGCTGCTCATCGCCGGCGCCGTCCTCGACGCGCTCGACGGCATGGTGGCGCGCGAAGGCGGCAAGGCGTCGCGGGCCGGCGCCGTGCTCGACTCGTGCCTCGACCGCGTGTCCGACGCCGCGCCGCTCATCGGCCTCGCCGTCTTCTACCGCGGGCACGCCGTCGCGCTCGCGATCCCGCTCGTCGCCATGGTCGCCTCGTCGCTCGTGAGCTACGCGCGCGCCAAGGCCGACGTCTATCGGATCGCGCTGCCCAACGGGCTGATGCGCCGGCACGAGCGGCTCGCCTACCTCGTCGCGGCGCTCGTCTTCGGCCCGGCCGTGCCGGCCACGTCGCTGACCGGCGCGCTGCCCTTCCCGATCACGCTCGCCTGCCTCGCGCTGGTCGCGGGCGTCGGGCTCGCCGCCGGCCTGCGGCTCATGCAGCGGACGCGCGCCGCCCTGGCGACCGCCGACGCGGCGGAGCTCTCCGGGCCGAGGACGACCGCGCGCCCCGAGGGGGAGCGCCGGCGCCTGCTCCGCAGCGGCAAGGCCACAAGCGCGCCGCTCTGATCATGCTCAGGCACGCGCGCGCGCTCTGGGGCCCCCTCTGGTGGCTGCCGGCGTTGCCGTGGCTCGCCTACGTCGCGCTCCTCGCGAGGCGCGGCGCCGCGCGCTGGGACCACCTCGCGGTGGCCGCCCTCGTCGCGACGAGCGCCTACGCGAACGCGCGCTCGCGGCGGTTCTTCGTGAACGCCCTGCCCTTCTTCCTGCTGTTCCTCGTGTACGACGCCATGAAGCAGCTCGGCGGCGGGCTCGTCACGCCGGACGACGTCCTCGGCTGCGAGCTGCGCTCGGCCGAGCTCGCGCTCTTCGGCGTGGAGCTCGGCGGGCGGCGGCTCACGCCGGGCGATCTGCTCGTCCGGCTGGAGCGCCCCGCGCTCGATCTGCTCTGCGCCGTCCCGTACGGCGGCTACGTGCTCGTGATGGTGGGGCACTGGCTCCACCTCTACCGGAGCGACGCGCTCGCGGCGCGCCGGTTCGCCTGGCTCGCGTTCACCACGCACCTCCTCGGCATCGTCACGTACCGCCTGCTACCGGCCGCGCCGCCCTGGTACGTGCGGGCCCACGGGTGCGCGATCGATCCGGCCGCCCAGAGCTCCCCCGCCGCGCTCGTGCGCGTCGACGCGATGCTCGGGCTCACCTACTTCCGCGACCTGTACAGCCGCGGCGCGACCGTCTACGGCGCGCTGCCGTCGCTCCACGTCACGTACCCGCTCTACGGGCTGCTCGTGACCTTCCGCACGGCGAGCGCGCCGTCCCTCGTCGTCCAGCTCGCCTACGCCGTGACCATGCTGTTCGCGGCGCTCTACCTCGACCACCACTGGCTGATCGACGCGCTGCTCGGCTACGCCTACGTCGCGCTCGCGTGGGCGATCGTCCTCTGGACCTTGCCCGACCGGGGCGGCTCGGATCAGGCGAGGTGTGCCTTGCCGCCGCTCGCCGAGACGTCGGGCTCCCAGAGGAGCTCCGGCGTGCCGAGGAGCGCGGCCGCCCAGCGGCTCCAGACGAAGAGCGCGTCGCTCAGGCGGTTCAGGTAGCCGACCGCCTGCGGATCGGCGTTGCCCCCCTGCGCGAGGCGCACGCAGCAGCGCTCGGCCCGGCGGCACACCGTCCGCGCCACATGGAGATCCGTGTTGAGCCGCGAGCCGCCCGGGAGGACGAACGAGCGCAGCGGCGCCAGATCGGCCTGACAGCGGTCCATCTCGGCCTCGAGGAGCTCGATCTCCGCCTGCGTCACGCGGGGCTGCTTCGGGTGCACGTCCTCCGGGAGCGTCGCGAGGATCGAGCCGAGGTTGAAGAGCTCGTGCTGGACGCGGAGCAGCGTGCGCCCGAGGTCCTGGAGCCGCTCGGCGCTCCCGGCGGGCGCGCCCGGGAGGAGCTCGATCAGCGTCTGCCGCGAGGCCCCGATCAGCGCGTTGAGCTCGTCGACCGTGCCGTAGGTCTCGATCCGCGTGTCGTCCTTCGGGACGCGCTGCCCGCCGACGAGCCGGGTCAGCCCGCCGTCCCCCTGCCGCGTGTAGACGCGGTTGATCGTGATCTTCGGCGCGCTGAAGACGCGCCCCGCCTTGTCCTCGGCCTCTGCCCGGGGAGCGCCCGTCCCGCGCGGTTCGTCGTCGTTCACGGGGATTTCACGTAGGGCGTGCGCGCGCGAGGGTCAAGGAGCCCCGCCGGAGGCGCGGCATTGACGATCGTCCGGATGGAGTGGAACAGTCCTTTCCCTATGCGCTCCCCCGGACCGTCGCTCCGTCGTCCGTTTCCCCTCGCCTTCGTCCTCGTCGCCGCGCTCCCCGTCGCGGCCGGCTGCGCCGCCGAGCCCGCCGCGCGACCCGCGCCCCAGCCCGCCGTCACGGCGGAGATGGCGCGCATCGCCGAGAGCCAGCGGCACTTCGACGAGGCGAGCCGCGCGCTGTCCGACAAGCGGTACCCCGAGGCCCGCGCGCTGCTCGACAAGGCGAGCGGCCTCGGCGTCGACTCGCACCGGTACCAGATCGGCGAGCTGCGCGAGAAGGTCGACCGGCGCGAGGCCAAGCTCCGGGCCAGCGAGGCCGCCGAGCTGCTCGATCGGCAGGACTGCGAGGGCGCGTTCGCCAGGCTGTCGGCGCGGATCGACGAGCTGAAGAGCGAGGCGTTCACGCAGGAGGCCCGGAAGCTCGTGGCCTCACAGGCCGTGGCGTGCGCGAGCGGGAAGGTCGACGCGGCGACGACCGCCGGCAAGTTCGCGGACGCGCGCGCGTTCGTCGCCGCGCCGCCGACCAGGGCGGTCCTCGGCGACGAGGCCGCGGATCGGCTCGCGGCGGAGCTCGACGCCACGATCACCGAGGCCCTCTACGGGCAGATCGAGCCCGACATCACGGCCGGGCGCTGGGCGAGCGGGGTCGAGAAGCTCGACGCCGCCGTCAAGCGGGGGGACGCCTCCGAGGAGCAGGGGCGCGCGGTGCTCTCGCGCGTCCGCGCGGCCGCGGCGCCGCGGCTGACCGAGCTCGCCGGCAAGGCGGTCGGCGCGCGGGACGCGGCCGCCACGCTGGCGCAGCTCGACGCGACCCTCGCGCTCCTGCGCTGGGACGCGCTCGCGCCCGACACGGCCGATCTGCAAGGGAGCAGCACGGCCGACTTGCCGGGGAGCAGCGCGCTGCCCGAGCCGCTCGCGCGCAAGCGCTCGGCCCTGGCCGCGTGGGTCGAGGCGATGCAGGTCCGGATGAAGCCGATGAAGAAGCCCTCGATGCGCTGGTCCCACGGCGCGGTCGCGGTCGCGCCCGCCTCGGACATCGACGGCGAGCCGAAGCGCAGCCTCCCGCCCTCGACCCCCGTCTGGATCCTCGGCCAGACAAAGGATCTCGCCCTGGTGACCGCGGTCGATCCCGGCACGGCCGTGCTCACGGCGGCGCTCGAGGTCGCGATCGGGTGGGTGCCGCTGCCGCGCCTCGCGCCGGAGCCGACCGTCGACTGGCTGCCGCCGAACGATCAGCTGAAGGGCGAGCGCGTGTGGGGACCGCTCCGGGAGAAGCAGCCCACCTTCGAGCTCGGCGTCGTGAGCGACGTCCAGGGCGCCGACATCCTCGTCCGGCGGCTCGCGGACGACGCGGAGGTCACGCTGCCGCGCAAGCAGCTCCGCAGCGCGCGCCTCGCCCCGGGCACGAAGGTGCTCGCCCTCTGCAAGTCCGAGAACGAAATCGCGACGATCATCGACGTGCTGCCCGCCGGCCGCGTCGCGCGCATCGAGTGCGCAGGGGGCGTGCAGAAGGAGGAGCCGCTCGCCTCGCTCCGGTCAAGGCCCGATCTCCTGCCCCGCAGCCGCTAGAAAATCCGCCTCCGTCCGTCCGTCGTTGACTCGTAGCGCCGCGCACCTAAGTCTCCCCATCTCAGGAGCCACGATGCCCACGACCTATAGCGACCTCATCTCCGACGTCCGCAAGTCCATCCGCGAGCTCTCGCTGAGCGAGCTCAAGCGCCGCCTCGACGACAAGGTCCCGATCGTGCTCCTGGATGTGCGCGAGAAGGAAGAGTACCGCGCCGGCTACATCCCGGGCGCCATCTCGATCCCGCGCGGCTTCCTCGAGATGCAGGTGGAGCAGAAGCTGCCGGACAAGGCGGCGCACATCGTGGCCTATTGCGCCGGCGGCACGCGCTCGGCGCTCGCCGCGAAGACGCTCCAGGAGCTCGGCTACACGAACGTCGAGAGCGCCAACCCGGGCTTCGTCCGCTGGAAGGACCTGAACTACCCGGTCGAGCTGCCGCCCAACCTCACGGAGGCGCAGCGCGACAGGTACTCACGCCACCTGCTCCTGCCCGAGGTCGGCGAGGCGGGGCAGGCCAAGCTGCTCGCCGCCAAGGTCCTCCTCCTCGGCGCCGGCGGCCTCGGCAGCCCGGCCGCCCTGTACCTGGCCGCCGCCGGCGTCGGGACGCTCGGCCTCGTCGACGCCGACGTTGTCGACAACTCGAACCTCCAGCGGCAGATCCTCCACGCGACCTCGCGGGTGGGCATGCCCAAGGTCGACAGCGCCGAGGTGGCGATCCGCGACCTGAACCCCGACGTGAAGGTCGTGAAGTTCCAGGAGCGCGTCGACAGCTCCAACATCGACCGCATCTTCGACCAGTTCGACATCGTCCTCGACGGGTGCGACAACTTCCCGACCCGCTACCTCGTGAACGACGCCTCGGTCTTCAAGAAGAAGCCGGTCGTCCACGGCTCGATCTTCCGCTTCGAGGGCCAGGTGACGACGTTCCTGCCGGGCGTCGGCCCCTGCTACCGGTGCCTCTATCCCGAGCCGCCGCCCCCGCACCTCGCGCCGAGCTGCCAGGAGGCGGGCGTGCTCGGGATCCTCCCCGGGCTCGTCGGCATCATCCAGGCGACCGAGGTGGTGAAGCTGATCCTCGGCCAGGGGACGCCCCTCATCGGCCGGCTCCTCACCTACGACTCGCTGCGGATGAAGTTCGGCGAGCTCAAGCTGCGCCGCGACAAGACCTGCCCGGCATGCGGCGAGTCGCCGACCATCACGAGCTACATCGACTACGAAGGCTTCTGCATGATCGGCTGATCGCCGCGCTCTGGGCAACGCGGGCGGCGCGGGCGGCACGACGATCAAGCGCCCGCGCCGCCCGAGGCGCCGCGCCGTCCGGCGAGGCCCTCCGCGATGTCACGAGGGGTACTGGACCACGGTGCTCTTCTCGGGTCGCTCGATGCGCTCCACGCGGCTCGTCACGACCTGCCGCTCCTGCCCATCGGGGTCCATCTGGGTGAAGTAGATGGGGGCGCCGACGCGCGCGTTCTGCGGCTCCGGGATCACGACCCCGTTCGGGTTGATCCGGACCGCGCCCTGGAGCTTCAGGTGCAGCGCGAGGTGGGCGGGCCTGAACCTCCGCGCGGCCCGATCGCGCACGGCGACGCAGATCTCGTCGCGGACGTGATACTCCGTGTTGCGGGTGATGAAGACCCGGTGCCTGCGGCGGTCGTTGCCCGTGTAGCTCATGGTCGCTCCTCCGCGCCCTTCGGCGCGACGCGCATCCTGGCAAGGCGCGACGCGCGTGGCCAAATTCGTCGCCGCCGCGCGGCCCCTGCGTCCCGCACACAACCGCGTGCCGCAGCAACTTTGTGCTGATCTCAACGTGCTTCTGGGAATGCCGAGCGCGTCGGTGCCACGATCGCGATCGCAATGCCGCCCTGCGAGCGTCTACCCGGTCCCGGTCTGGCGAAGGTCAAACGCCCGCCTCTTTTCCAGCGACGGCGCGTCGAACTCGTGACCTGCTCGGCGGGGCGCCTCCACGCGCTGTTCGACGTCGCCGACGTGGTGAGCGAGGGGAGCACCCGCAACGAGGGGGGCGCGCTCGTGTACTACGGGTCGACAAGCCTGCTCGTCGCGCTGCCGCCGGACGTGCCGCTCGCGGCGCCGCTCGACCGGGCGCTCGCGCTCGACCCCCACCTCCGGCTGCGGGCGCTCCGCGTCGCTCAGCGCGAGGCGGCCGCGCGCGCGGGGGGCCCGCTCGGGCCGCTGCAGGCCGAGATCCGCTGCGGGCTCGCGCCGCGCGCGGCGGCGGTCGCGTTCGCGCTGACCGTGGACGTCATGGCGCGCGTGCTGGTCACCACCGGCAGGACGGCGCGCGCGTGATCGCCATGCGAAGCAAGAATACCCCCCTGGCACCGCTCGCCGTCGCGCCGCCGCGGCGAGCGCTCGCGATCTCCGCTGCGTGCCCTCTTGACGCGCATGTCCACGTGGAGAACGGGAGCACTCCGGCGCGAGGCGGGGTACGCTCCCCGCGGCGCGCTCAGCCTCTGCCGATCCTCGGCGCGGAGCCCGCGACGCTGCGATGAGCAAGAAGGACCGTTCCGCCTCCGGCGATTCCGACAAGGTGATCCACGTCGTGTTCGGCCCCGGCGGGGGCCGGGTGTCGGAGCCCCCGCCCGCCCCGCGGACCGGCGAGCCGGAGGCGCCGCAGCCTGCGCCGGGCGCGCGCGAGCCGGTCACCGACATGTTCACCGGCACGGAGGTCGGGCGGCTGCTCGGCATCTCGCCCGGGCGACTGCGCTCGCTCGATCGCGCCGGCATCGCGTCGCCGAGCGGCCGCCGGCAGGGGCGGCGCGCGTACACCTTCTCGGATCTGATCGCCCTGCGCGCCGCGCGCGATCTCATCGCCCGCAAGGTGCGCCTGCGCGACGTCGCGCGGGCGATCGACAACATCCGCGCCGCGCTCCCCAAGGTGACGCGCCCCCTCGCCGAGCTCCGCGTCGCCTTCGACGGCAAGGCGGTCGTGGTCCGGGGCGCCTCGGGCGCGTTCGAGCCGCTCACGGGGCAGATGGTGCTCGACTTCGAGGTGAAGGAGCTGCGCGACGACGTCGTGCGCGTGCTCCGCCCGAAGGTCGGCAGGGATCGCGCGCGCACGGCCTACGAGCTCTACATGCAGGCCAGCCAGCTCGACGAGGATCCGGCGACGATGAACGAGGCCGAGGCGCTCTACCGCCGCGCGCTCGAGATCGACCCCTGGCTGGCCATCGCGTACACGAACCTCGGCAACATCTGCTTCCGGCGCAACGCCGAGGAGCAGGCCGAGGCGCTCTACATGAAGGCGCTCGAGCTCGACGCGGCCCAGCCGGAGGCGCAGTACAACCTCGGCTACGTGATGCTGGAGCGCGGCCGTGCGCCCGAGGCCATCCGCTACTTCCGCGGCGCGATCGAGAGCGATCCGCGCTTCGCGGACGCCTATTACAACCTCGCGATGGCGTACGAGCAGATCGGCGATCCGACGAAGGCGCGCCCGTGCTGGCGGAGGTACCTGGAGATCGAGCCGACCGGCACGTGGGCCGAGATCGCGCGCCGGCATCTCTGAGCCCCGCGCCGCGGGTTGGACCTGGAGGCCCTCTTTTCCGGCATACTGCGGGCCTCATGGACCAGCAGGGCGCACCGCTCGGCGCGGCAAACCACCCCCCCGGCGGCTATCCGCCGGGTGGAGGCCCACCGGGCGGCCACGGCCCTCCTCCCGGCGGCTACGGCCCTCCCGGCGGCTATGGCCCTCCCGGTGGCTACGGCCCTCCCGGTGGCCACGGTGGTCCTCCGGGCGGCTACGGTGGTCCGCCTCCGCAGGCGTTCGGCCCCGCTCCGGGGGGCTTCGGCGGCGCGCCGCTCAGGCCTCCGCCGAGGCGGTCGCACCTCGGGCTGATCCTCGGCATCGGCTGCGGAGCTGTCTTCCTGCTCTGCATCCTCGCCGGCGCGGTGGTCATCTATTTCTCCACGGGCGTCACCGCCCGCGAGATCGCCAGGCTGCCTGAGCCGCTGCCCACGGCCCCGGCCGCCGACCGCCCCGTCGACGCGGCCGCGGAGCGAGGCGTGCACCGCGCCGAGATCCGCGATCTCCGGACCTTCGCCGCGCGCGCCGGGAAGCTCCAGCATTTCGTCGGCGAGATCCACAACACCGGGACGGTCGCCATCGGCTCCCCGAGCGCGAAGGTGACGCTCTACGACGCCGGCAACGTCGCCCTCCTGAGCGGCGACTGCGCGACCCAGGTGCGCCTCTTGCCGCCGGGCGAGAAGGTCCCGTGCGCGTTCGCGTCGCAGCGTCCCCCCGGGCTCGCCGCGTTCAAGGCCGAGATCGCCCCCGCGGCCCCTTCGTTCCGGGGGAAGCTGGCCAAGCTCAGCATCGCCGACACGAAGTTCACGCCGACGCGCGGGCAGAGCCCGTACCAGGTGGCGGGCAGGATCACGAACGAGTCCCCCTTCACGGCCCGGTCCGTGCTCGCGATCGTCTCGCTTTACGGCGCCGACGGCAAGATCGTCAGCGTGGGTCAGATCGCCGTGGCGGGCGGCGATCTCGCCCCGTCGGCGAGCGGCGACTTCGCGGCGAGCATCGTGGATGTCGCCGACGCGCCCGCGACGTGGCAGGTCTTGGCGGTCGGATACAGCGAGTGAGCGCGAGCGGCTGTCGCGGCGCGCTCCAACCGATGGAGAGGTGAACGAGATGAGCGACGTGGGATCGGCCCGGCGGGCCAAGGACGAGCTCAAGGCCAAGATCGCCGGCGAGCCGTGGTGTGTTGGCGTCGGGGTCGAGCGAGAGGACGGGGTCGGCTTCATCGTCCGCGTCAGCGTCCGGTCGGGAGGGGCGGCGGCAGCGCGCGCGGCCATCCCGGAGCGGATCGGCGGCGTGCTGATCAAGCTGATCGAGAACGACCCCTGAGCACGGCCGATCCGCGCTCTCCGTATCGCCAGGTCGCGCAAAACGTGTAAGCTGCGCGCCTCGTGAACGAGCGCAATCTCTCCCGCCGACTTTCCACGAGCATCGTCGATGCACTGAAGGCTCACGGACACATCCTGGTGGCCAGGGGCGGCGCGACCGCGCTCGCGCGCGAGCTCGAGGACAAGATGTCCGCGGACATCGCGACCATCGCGCCCCGGCTCGAGCCCTACGCCCTCGTCGACGGAGAGATCACGACCACGTTCGGCACCGACGAGCTCGACGACCAGGTCGAGGAGCTCGTCGCGAGCCTCACGGGCACGCTGATGGAGTCCGAGCACGTCGAGGACATCTTCACCGAGGACAACGTGATCAAGCGCGACGTCTTCCGTGTGATGCGCGACGCGCTGCTCGGGCCGCGGCCCGAGCTCGGCCTCGAGGACGACGGCCCGGTGCAGGTGCGGCTGGACACGCTCGGGTACGTCGCCTCGACCGTCGGCAAGCGCGCGCCGGTGGAGGTCTTGCGCGAGTCGCTCGCGCGCGCTGCCGAGAGCGCCGGCGGCAAGCTGACGGCCTACGACGCCGAGCTCCGCGAGGCGACGTTCTCGCTCGAGAGCAGCGACCCCGACGCCCGGCTCGAGATCGAGGAGGCCGTGGCCGACGAGCTCTCCGATCTCGTCGAGGCGAGGGTGGTGACGCTCCCGATGATGGAGCGCCGCTTCGAGCTGCAGCGCAGGATCGACCCCGGAGCGCGCGGCGGCCTGCGCCAGCGGATCGACGCCATCGCCTCGAGGATGCTGCGCGAGGGCGGCTGCGCCGCGTCGTGGGAGCTCGCGGGCGACCGCATCCTCAGGCTCAAGCTGACCCCGCTGTCCGAGCAGGACGCGCTCGAGGTCGACAGCCACATGACGGAGCTCACGCACGAGATCGGGGCGCTGCTCGGCGAGCCGCTCGGCGAGCTCGACGGGACGAGCCCCCCGGCCGTCGCTCCGCTGCGCGGCGATGCCCCCGCCTCGCGGCGCCGCGAGCCGACGCCGCAGCCGGTGGGCACGGACGACGACGACCTCGACGACGAGGATCTCGACGACGAGGATCTCGACGACGAGGACGGGGACCTCGAGGACGAGGACGAGGGCCTCGAGGACGAGGGCGAGGCGGACGAGGATCTCGACGACGAGGTGGACGACGGCGACGACCTCGAGGACGAGGAGATCGAGGGCGAGGCGGACGAGGACGAGGCGCCCTCGAAGCGGCTCGCCGCGCGCGAGAAGCCTCGCAAGCCGGCCGAGCCCGAGGTGGAGCGGCCCGCGTCGAGCAAGCCCAAGGCCGCGGCGGTCCGGGGCGCGACGAAGGAGCCGGCCAAGAAGGCGCCCGCCGCGACGAAGAAGGCGCCCGCCTCGGCGGAGAGGGCCGCGACGGGGAAGGCCGCCGCGAGCGCCGCGAAGAAGGCGGCGAAGGCTCCGGCGAAGAAGGCCGCGCCCGCTTCCACGAAGAAGCCGGCGAAGGCTCCGGCGAAGAAGACCGCGGCGAAGAAGCGCTGATCGCGCTCAGCGGGCCCGGTTGTTCCGGTAGACAAGGATCACCGGCACGCCATCGAGCCCGGCGATGTGCTCCGGGCTCGTGGTCCCGAACGCGACCCACGCCTGGTACGCCTGCCCGAGCATGTGCTTCTCGTGGTGGTAGAGGGCGAAGTCCGCGCCCGCGACCGCCCCCACGCCGCGGATGTCCTTTCGCAGCCGCCCGTCGCGCAGCAGCATGTCCCACGCCTGGCCGGCGGTGTCGTGGATGTACACCGTCCCCCGGGGCGGGACGTGCTCGTTGAGGTAGTCCACGACCGCGCCCGTCGTGTAGCCCCAGAAGGAGCGGTTCAGCCCGAGGCTCGCCCCGCCGGGCGCGCCGCCGACGAGCGGCGTGTAGCTCGAGAGCGCCCACGGATGC
>JAICEP010000054.1 GCA_025924095.1 Sorangium sp. | reverse complement strand
TCCGGAGCTCTTCACGCTCCCCCGCCATTCTCCTGCCCCCGGTGCTCCGCCGCGCGCTCCTCGCGCTCTGTAGCGCGCTGCTCGTGGGGTCGCACCCGGGTCGCGCGCTCGGTCAAGACGCGGAGGACGCCGCCGGTGCAGGGCCCGCGGCGCCGGCACCTCACGCGGCCGCGCGCACCCGCGCGGCCGGGCTGTCCGCGGGCGCGACATCCCAGGAGAAGCACCGCGTCCGGTACACCCTGGATGGCATCGAGATCCGAGGCAACGTGCGCACCGCCGCGCGCGTGATCCTCCGCTACGTCAGGTTTCGCGCGGGGGACGTGCTCGACGTCGAGGATCCGGGAATCGAGCTCACGCGCTACCGCCTCCTCGGCACCGGGTTCTTCACCTCGATCGGGCTGTCGCTCCGCAAAGGGGCCGAGCGCGGGAGCGCGACGCTCGTGATCGACGTCGTCGAGCGCAACACGTTCGTCGTGCAGGATCTCTGGCTCGGCATCGCGGCCGACGAGGACACGGCGGGCAACGCGCGGCCGCTCTCCGCGTTCACCGGCGTGCAGGTCGCCGAGACCAACCTCGCGGGGACCGGGATCACGCTCGGCGCCGGCGTCGGCCTCGCGGCGGACCAGCTCGCCCTGAGGACCCGCTTCGCCGATCCCGCGTTCGTCGGGAGCCGCTGGTCGGCCACGGTGACGGTGCTCTACAACGACGCCCGCGACTTCTTCGGCAACCGGGACGTCTCGTTCGAGTCCCCGCTGCTCGAGCAGCGGGAGGTCACCGGCTACGCGGTCGTCGCCTACAAGCGCTTCGGCGCGACGCTCGGAACGGGCCACGACGTCTCCTCCTCCTCGCGCCTGTCGCTCGACTACCACCTGGAGCAGATCGACGCGACCGTGCCCACGGTCGCCTCCCACATGCGCGGAAACAGCCGCGAGCCCATCGATTTCGACATCCTGGGCGGCAAGACGGTGCTCTCGTCGCTGCGCGCCGCGATCGACTACGACACGCGCGACGCGCCCTTCCTGACGACGCAGGGCACGCTCGCCTCCGTCTCGGTCACGGTGGGCGTCCCGCCGTTCGGCAGCGATTACGGCTACCAGAAGTTCGAGTTCGCCGCGCAACGCTGGTTCCGCCTCCCGCTGCGTCACGTGCTCCGCGTGGAGGCGTTCGCCGGCGCCGTCGCCGGGGACGCGCCCTTCTTCGAGAAATTCTACGTCGGCGATCTCACCGATCTCCTGCCGGATCGGCTGCTCGACCTTGCCCCCGATCGCAGGCAGCCGCCGAACTTCCTCAGCACGGACATCATCGAGGTCCGGTACGGGGACTTCGCCGCGAAGCTCGAGGCGGAGTACCGGATCCCGGTCTATGCCGGCCGTGGCTCGATCTACGGCGTCGACCTCTTCGGCGCCGCGGGCCTGTACGGGCTGGCGACCCGCCGCGAGCTCACCGATGCGCCGACCGGATACGAGGGCTTCGCTCGCGTGCCCGTGGACATCACCTACAACCTCGGCCTGCGGGTCGACACGGCGATCGGCGGCGTGACGCTCGCCTTCTCGAACCTGCTCGGGCTGATCCCGGCGCGGCGCGGTGAGCGGAAATGACTTGCCCGGGCGCAGGTCGCGCCGCGGCACGCTGGCTCGGGATCGCGCTGCTCGCGGCGCTCTCCCTCGGCGCGCGCCGATCGGCGGCCCAGGACGGGCCCGGCGGAGCGGAGGGCCGGCAGGGGCCGAAGGAGATCGCTGACGCAGACGCGCAACAGGCGCTCGGCACGCCGGCCGCGCTGCCCATCCGCGTGGCGAGCCTCTCGCTCGACAAGACGATCGTGCAGCTCACCGTCGGCTTCCGCGACGTGGTCGACGGCGAGATCTCGAAGAAGCTGCTCAGCGGGCTCCCCACCGTCATCACGATGCGCGGCTACCTCTTCCACGAGAGCGGGGGCAACCCCGTCGCGCTCGCCGCCAAGAGTTGCCGGATCGTCTATGACCTCTGGGACGAGGTGTTCCGGATCCAGCTGATCCAGGCGGGAAGTCCGTCGAGCACGGTCGCGATCAACGTCGAGGGCGTGCTCCGCAACTGCGCTGAAGCCCGGAAGCTGCCGCTCGTCGAGCGGTCCCTCGTCCGCGACGGCAGCCGCTATTTCGTCGCCGTGCTGGTCGAGGTGAACCCCATGAGCGCCGAGATGCTCGATCGCATCAAGCGGTGGGTCACCCGCCCGCCCGGCTCCACCGCCATCGGGCCCGGCGACTCGCTGTTCGGCTCCTTCGTCGGCCTGTTCGTGACGCGCATCGGCAACGCCGACAGGAAGCTCGCGTTTCGCACGCAGGCCTTCCTCCCGCCGGCTCCGCCGCCGAGCCCTCCGCCGCCGCCCCGGAGCCCCCCCGGACGCTGAGCCGCGCGGACGGCGAGCTCGCCCGCCGTCACGCGCGCCGCGCCCGCCGGTCCACGATCGCTGCGCGGCCGTCCCCGTTCGTGTCTACTCCACCCTCATGCGCCTCTTTCCCATCGCGCTCGACCTCAACGGCCGGCGGGCCCTCGTCATCGGCGCGGATGGCGAAGTGCCCTACACCGTGGAGCGGCTCCTCTCGGCGGGCGCCCGCGTCTCCGTCGTCGCGCCGGGGCAGGTCGACGCGTCGATCGAGCGCGCCAGCCGGGAAGGGCGGCTCGAGCTGCACCGGCGGCCGTTCGTGGACGGCGACCTCGCCGGCGCGGCGATCGTGTTCCTCGCGCCGGGCGACGACGCGCTCTCGCGGCGCCTCCACCGCGAGCTCGCGGACGCCGGGCGCCTCGTCTGCACGCTCGATCGCCCGGAGGTGTCGAGCTTCGTCAATCCTTCGGTGGTCTCCGCCTCCGGACTGACCATGAGCTTCAGCAGCCACGGCGTCAGCCCAGGAACGATACGGCGCATCCGGGAGGACCTCAGCGCGCTCTTCTCGGATCCTCGGTTCGCGCGCTACATCGAGGCGCTGCGGCGGCTCCGCGAGAGCCTCCCTCGAGGCGCCGAGCGGGCCGCGCGAATGCGCCAGGCCACCTCGGGCTTTGGCCTGGAGGCGAGGCTTCGGTTCCCTCCATGGCTGGAGCGAGGCGATGAGCCTTGATGTCCGGAGACGCCGCGGGCGAGCCGGGGCGCCGTCGCCGCGAACGTGAGGGCGCGCGCGACCCAACGAACGCGAAAACCCTTGTGTAAAGCGGCCTTCAAGGCTTAAGTGGGCGCCCACGCGACACTATCTGCGGAGGAGGGCTTACGGTATGCGTTCACGATCGGGCCGGCTGACGATGTTGACCTCGGCGGCGATGGTCTCTGGGCTCCTGACGCTGACGAACGTCAGTCCGGTATCTGCGCAGGCGCCCGCCGGGGCCGCGCCGACGCCGGGTCCTGCGAAGCCCGCCGCAGCCGCGGCGCAGGCGGCTCCCCCCGCCGCAGCGCCGCCCGCGACCGGCGCGACGCCGCCTGCGGCCGGTACGCCCGCGACGGCGGCGCCCGGAAAGGCCGCCGAGCCCGCGGCGAAGGTGACCACCACCAAGCCGAAGAAGCCGCTGACGGAAAAGCAGAAGAAGGACGAGGCGAAGAAGCTCTACAAGGAAGCCGAAGCCAGGTTCGAGAAGGCCGAGTACGCCGTCGCGGCCGACCTGTACCGCCAGGCGGACGAGCACGTGCCCGGCG
The DNA here is from genome assembly GCA_025924095.1 of Sorangium sp. Lineage (GTDB taxonomy): Bacteria > Myxococcota_A > Polyangia > Polyangiales > Polyangiaceae > Sorangium. The sequence continues at coordinate 14,311 of JAICEP010000054.1, read as the reverse complement.
CCGCACCGAAGTACAAGCTCGCCCTCGCGCTCGACAAGCAGGGGCTCGTGACCGAGGCGGTCGCGGCGTGGCAGTCGTTCCTCGACTCGAAGCCGGACGCCGAGAAGTTCAAGGACAAGATCACCGAGGCGCAGGGGCGCGTGGAGTCCCTGAAGAAGACGCCGGCGAAGGTGAAGGTCGCGACCGTTCCGGAGGCGCCGCAGGGACTCAAGATCATGGTCGACGGCGTGGCCCAGACCGGCCAGGAGCTCTCGGTCCCGCCCGGCAAGCACACGCTCACCGTCTCGGCCGAGGGGTTCGCCGACGCGAGCCAGGAGCTCGAGGTCACCTTCGCCGAGTCGCGCGAGGTCAGCGTCGCGCTGACGCCCAAGGCGCCGGCGCCGATCGCTGCGGCGGCGGCGCAGCCTCCGACCCCGCCGCCCGCCGCCGAGATGCCTCCGGCTCAGCCGCCGCCGCCTGCACCGTCGGTCGAGCCGCGCTCTCGGGTGCCGGCCTACGTGACCCTCGGGCTCGCCGGCGCCGGCGTCGTGGTCGGGACGATCTTCGGCATCCAGGCGCTCGGCGCGAAGGGCGACTTCGACGAGAGCCCGACGACCGACGCCGCGGATCGCGTCGACCGCTTCGCGCTCATCTCGGACATGTCCTTCGCGGTGGCGCTCACGTTCGGCGTCACCGGCGCGGTCCTGCTCCTCACCGATGACGCGACGGCCGAACCGAAGGCCGCAGCTTCGAGCGTGACGAAGAGGGCGTTCGTCACTCCGTTCGTCAGCCCGACAGGCGGCGGCGCCGCCGCGCGGTTTACCTTCTAAGGGGACTACTATGTGGAAGAACCAGTACCTTCTCGCGATGGCGCTCTGCGCCGGCGCGCTCTCGACCCTCGGGATGGGCTGCGAGCTCATCGCCACGGTCGACCGCTCGCGCATCCCGGGGGACGAAGGCGTCACCAACGGCTGTGCTGACGGTACGAAGAACGGCGAGGAGACCGACGTCGACTGCGGTGGCACCACTTGCCCGCAGTGCGAGATCGCCAAGGCGTGCAAGGCAGAGGACGACTGCGCGAGCGGCTCCTGCGCCGACGGCGTCTGCTGCAACGCCGCCTGCGACGAGGAATGCGACGCCTGCACCGCCGAGCTCAAGGCGTCGGGCGACGAGGACGGCACGTGCGGCGCCTCGAAGGCCAAGGCCGAGTGCGGCGAGGCGACGTGCTCCGAGGGCGTCCAGACAGCCAGCGGCACCTGCGACGGGGCCGACGTGGAGTGCAAGCCCGGCGAGGCGACGTCGTGCGAGACGTTCGCCTGCGATACGGAGGCCAACGCGTGCTTCGCCGAGTGCTCGGAGGACACACAGTGCGCGAAGTGCCATGTCTGCGACGCCGACGCGGAAACCTGCGCGCTGGCTCCGGCGGGCACGCCGGGCCTCGGCTGCGAGGAGAAGCAGGCGTGCGACGCCATGGGCGAGTGCAAGGCCGCGAACGGTGAGGAATGCACGGACGCGACCGATTGCGGCAGCGGTAGCTGCGTCGACGGCGTCTGCTGTGACACGGGCTGCGACTCGGCCTGCCAGGCCTGCAACATCGAGGGGTCGGAGGGCACGTGCTCGAACGTCCCGCTCGGCAGCGAGGACGCGACGGACTGCAACGACGTCAACGTTTGCGATGGCGAGGGCGCTTGCAAGCTGGCGGCCGGCGAGCGGTGCGACGAGGACGTCGAGTGCGCGAGCGGCAACTGCCTCGGCATCGTCTTCACGTGTGACGAGATCCCGACGCCCTGAGCTCCCCCCGGCTCCCGCCGGGCTCCTCGAGGAGCCCGGCGGAGCTCACGCCTCGAACGTCCCTCTCACACGCGCGCGGATCTCCCCGGCGCCCGATGGCGGACCGAGCACCGTCATCGACTCGGCTTCTCCCTCGAACAGGCCGCCGTCCTCCGGCTCGACGCCTTCGGCCTCGGCCTCGTAGACAGGCACCGTCGCGGCCTCGTCCCAGCGGCTCTTGAGCCGAGCCGCGAGCTTCATGAGCAGCTCCCGCGTCGTCTCCCTGTCCGTGGCGGACAGGAGCACCGCGTCTGGATGCCCGAGGAGCAGCCGCCGCCCCTCCTCCGGGGCGATCAGGTCCGCCTTGTTGAACACCAGGATGCGGGGGATGCCGATGAGATCGAGCTCGGTCAGCAGCGCCTCGGTCGTCTCGATGTGCTGATCGCGCGCGGGATCGCTCACGTCCACGACGTGAAGCAGGAGGTCGGCGTCGGCGGCTTCCTCGAACGTCGCCCGGAAGGCGGCGAACAGGTCCTTCGGGAGCTCCCGGATGAAGCCGACCGTATCGGTGATCACCACCTCGCGCTCCTCGGGGAAGCGCAGCCGCCTCGAGCGGGTGTCGAGCGTCGCGAACAGCTTGTTCTCGGCGAGCACATCGGCGCCGGTCAGCGTGTTCAGCAGCGTGCTCTTGCCGGCGTTCGTGTAGCCCACGATCGAGACCACCGGCACGCCGAGCCGGGCGCGGCGGCGGCGGCGCTGCTCGCGCTGCCGGGAGAGCCGCTTCAGCTGCGCCTCCAGGAAGCTGACGCGCTCCTTCGCGCGGCGGCGCCCGATCTCGAGCTTCGTCTCGCCGGGGCCGCGCCCGCCGATGCCGCCGGTCAGGCGGGACAGGGAGTCGTCCTTCTGCCCGAGGCGCGGGAGCGTGTACTTCAGCTGGGCCAGCTCCACCTGGAGCTTGCCGTCCGACGACTCTGCGCGCTGGGCGAAGATGTCGAGGATGAGCTGCGTCCGGTCGAGCACCTTGAGGTCCGTGTGCTTCGCGATCGCCGAGGCCTGCGAGGGGGTGAGATCCCGGTCGAAGACCAGCGTCTCCGCGTCGAGCTCCGAGGCGCGCAGCACGACCTCGTCGAGCTTCCCCTTGCCGAGCACGAGCCGCGGATCGATGCGGTCGCGCAGCTGAAGCACCCTGTCCGCGACGTCGACGCCGGCGGTGCCGGCGAGCTCGGTCAGCTCGCGCAGGCTCTCCTCGGCCCGCGCGAGCGCGCCCGTCTTGGCTTTCTCGGCGACATGCACGAGGATCGCCCGGCCGTCCTTGGCGGCGACCGACCGCGTGCGCGAGCGCTTCGCGAACTCGTCCTCGAGCGCCTGGATGAGCGCGCCGAAATCGACGTCGACGCGGCCGACCGCGACGGGGCCCACGGTCCGGTACGGAAGCTCCGCCTTCCCGCGGCCGTCGGCGTCGCCGTCGGCGTCGTCCACGGTCACCGTGATCGCTTCCTTCCCGCGGACCGGCACGTTGTACGCGTACTGGATGGTCTTCGGCTCGCCCTGCGGGGTGAGCTGCACGGCCGCGACCAGATCGAGCCGGAGGCGGACGAGGTCGACAAGGTCGTCCCGCGTGAGCGGCTCGTTGAAGAGGTGCGTGTGGACGAGCCGGAGCGCCCTGAAGCGCCCCTGCGCCGCGCGGAGGCGCCCGATGTCGGGCAGCATCAGCCGGGTCGCGTCGCCGACGACGACATAGTCGACCTCGCCCGAGCGGTGGACCAGGGCGCCGACCTGACGCCCCGTCTCGTGCGACGCTTCGGCGAGCGCCTTGATGAGCTCGGGCGTGGCGAGGCTCGCGAGCGGCACCTTGCGGCGGTAGATGCGCTCTAGGGTCTTGGTGGCGAGGGGGCTGAGTCCGGTGGTGTTTCCGTAGATGGTGGGCATTCGATAGTCGAAGGGGATGTTGCTCCCGCTCATTCATAACGCACGCGGAACCGGTCTGCGACCTGGGCCACCGCGGATCTTCACGTGGGGCGCGCATTTTCTCGTCGCTCCTCGTTCCTCTTCCCTCCCTCTTCCCCCTCCCCTTCCCCCTTCGTCATTCCGCCTCGTCGCTCGCCTCCGTCGACCCTCTCTCCGTCGACCCTCTCCGGATTCCCGCCTCGTCGCGTCTCTCGCCCGGCGTGCTCCTCCAGGTTCCTGTGGAGGCCGCGCGCGAGCCGTGGCAACCGTGCCCACGATGGCCATCCTGACCCCCCTCTCGCTCGCAGATGCCCGCCGCATCGGCGCGCTCTACGGCCTGGAGATCGCCGACGTGCGCGGCCTCCTCGCCGGGAGCGTGAACTCGAACTTCGCGCTGACGCTCGCCGACGGCCGCGGGCAAGCGTTCCTGCGGGTCTACGAGGAGCAGCAGCTCCATGCGGCCTCGCGCGAGGCGCACATGCTGGAGCACCTCGCGGCCAGCGGCGTCGCCACGCCGCAGCCGCTTCGGCGCCAGGATGCGGCGTCCGGGTCGGAGGGCGCCGCGTTCATTGCAGAGCACGCCGGCAAGCCGGTCGCGGTGTTCCCGTGGGTCGCGGGCGACTCGATCTGCCAGGCGCGCGTCACGCCCGACGCGACCCGTCGCGTCGGCGCGGCCTTGGCGCGCGTGCACCTCGTCGGCGCGTCGTTCGAGGGGGCGAACGCGAGCCGGTTCGACCTCGACAGCCTCGACCAGCGGCTCCAGGGCCTCCGTGCGCCCGGCCCCGCCGCGAGCGCCGGCCTTCCCGCCTCGACCCTCCCGCCCGAGGTGGCCGCCGCCGTCGACGAGCTCACCGGCCGGCTCCAGCGGATGCGCGCCGCGGCGCCGCGGACGTCCGGACCCGAGACGCTGATCCACGGCGATCTCTTCCGCGACAACGTGCTCTGGCAGGACGGCGAGATCTCGGCGCTGCTCGATTTCGAGAGCGCTTCGCGCGGGAGCGCCGTCTTCGATCTCGCCGTCACGATGCTGGCGTGGTGCTTCGGCGACGACCTCGACCCGGATCTCGCGGCCGCGCTCGCCGCCGGTTACACGTCGGTGCGGCCGCTTTCAACCGAGGAGCGCGGCCGGATCTTCCACGAGAGCCTGGTCGCCGCGCTGAGGTTCTCCATCACGCGGATCACCGACTTCGAGCTCCGCCCGAAGGGCAGCGGTGTCTACAAGGACTTCCGGCGCTTCCTCGCGCGGCAGCGGACGCTCGAGCGCCTCGGCCCGGAGGGGCTGCTCGCGCTGCTTCGCGTCTGATCGCGTCAGCTCACGTCGGCTCTCGTCGGCTCTCGCCTGATTTGCGCCAGCTCGCGTCCGACGCGGGTGTGCGCGAAGGTCGCCCCGTGATTTTGCGTTAAGTTCGCGGCGCCGGGCGAGGGCGGCGTTGCGCGTCCGCGGCCTGGCCATTACCTTCGCCGGATGGCACAGGTCGGAACGCTCGATTTCAAGGGCTTCATCGAGAGACGGAAGGGCCAGCGCGCGGGCGGCGGGGACGGCGCTGGAAACGCGTATGCCTACGTGTCCGATAAGAACACGCGGCTCGCCTTCGAGAAGATGCGTCCGGTCGAGCTCGCCGTGACCGCCGCGGTCAGGCTGTTCAAGACGGTCGGCAAGAACGAGCTCCTCGGCCACGCCGTGAAGGTCGGCCCCACGCAGTTCCCGCGCGTCCACAACCTCGCGCTCCGCTGCGCCGACACGCTCGGGATCGCGATCCCGACGCTGTACATCGTCAACAGCCCCTACCTCAATGCCGCCACCTACGGCACGAACGACGACTCGTTCATCATGGTGCACTCGGCGCTCGTCGACCATTTCACCGACGACGAGCTGCTCAGCGTCATCGGCCACGAGTGCGGCCACATCCACAACAGCCACGTCGTCTACCTGACCGCGATGCACTACCTGACGCGGATGGCGTCGGTCTTCGTGAAGTGGATCGTCGGCCCGGCGATGATCGCGCTCTCCGGCTGGTCGCGCCGGGCCGAGGTCACCTGCGACCGCGCCGGGCTGCTCTGCGCGAAGAGCCTCGACGTCTCGACGCGCGCGCTCACCAAGCTCGCGCTCGGCTCGACCAAGCTCTACGAGGAGCTGAACCTCGAGGCGTTCATCGCCCAGCACGAGGAGGGCAAGGGCGGCATCGGCAGGTTCGCCGAGTTCACGGCCAACCACCCGTGGCTGCCGAAGCGCGTCCTGGCGCTCCGGGCCTTCGCCGAGAGCGAGCTCTACCAGCGCCACGCCGGGCTCGGCGCGGGCGGCCTCTCCATGGAGGAGGTCGACGAGAAGGTGCACGAAGTCATCAAGATCTGGGGCTGAGGGGCTCTCTCCTCCTGGCTCCCGACCCAAGGCCGAGGTCCAACGCACATGCTCGAATCCTTCCACAGCCGCAAAGACGACGTGACCGGGGCGCTCCGGGAGCTCGTGGAGTTCGCCGAGGCCCTCGGCGCCAAGAGCGTCGCGACGCGCATCGCGAACGATCTCGTGAAGAAGCTCGAGGCCGATCGGTTCCACCTCGTCGTGGTCGGCGAGTTCAACCACGGCAAGACGACCTTCGTGAACGCCCTGCTCGGCGCCTCGATCCTGCCCGTCGGCGTGACGCCCACGACGGCGGTGATCCACCACCTCGAGTACGCGGCCGAGCCGCGCGCCGACGTGGTCTACGCGTCGGGCGAGCGCGTGGGCCTGCCCTTCGAGGACGTCCGGGCCTTCACCGTCGGCGGAGAGCGCTCGTCGAGCGCCGGCGAGGTCAAATTCCTCGAGGTAGGGTACCCGGCCGAGCTCCTGCGCGAGCGCGTGGTCCTCGTCGACACCCCGGGGGTGAACGACCTCTCGCTCCAGCGGGCGGACATCACCTACAGCTACATCCCGCGGTCGGACGCCGTGCTGTTCCTCATCGACGCCGGCCAGCCGCTCAAGGAGAGCGAGCGCGTCTTCCTCCAGGAGAAGCTGCTCGGGCAGTCCCGCGACAAGATCCTCTTCGTCGTGACGAAGCGCGACATCTGGAGCCAGGACGAGGAGGTCGAGGCGCTCGCCTACATCCGGAGCGAGCTCGGGAAGCTCGTGAAGACGCCGGTGGTCTTCCCGATCTCGAGCGAGCGGGCGCTGGAGGCGGACCGGGCCGGCAGCGGGATGCCGGAGCTGCTCGATCACCTGACCCGGTTCCTCGCCGAGGAGCGCGGGCGCATCCTGCTCGACAACGCGCTCGGCGAGGGCCTCGAGTCCTCGCGCCTGCTCGGCAAGGGCGTGGACGCGCGGCGGCGGGCGGCCGCGATGTCGCGCGAAGAGCTCAGCCGTCGCATCGAGATGATCGAGAAGGATCTGGCCGGCCAGTCGCGCACCATCGAGGAGCGGCGCGCCGGCATCCGCGAGGAGGTGAGCGCCATCCGGGCGTGGGTGCGCCGCGATCTGGAGCGCTTCGTCGACGACGTGCTCCGGCAGCTGCCGGCGATCATCGACGAGGCCCAGACCGACGAGATCAAGGTCTACCTCGGCGCGTTCCTGGAGCGCACCTTGGCCGAGTGGGCGCAGGCCGAGACGAAGGAGATCGCCACGGCGCTCGAGGCGCTCGCCGAGAAGACGATCGCGCTCGTCCGAGAGGACGCGCACGACGTGGCGAAGCGGGTCAGCGAGGCCCTCGGGGGCGACGTGAAGACGCCGAACGTCGAGGTCGACACGTTCGGCTACGACGTCGGCGTCTTCGCGCTCTTCACGATCGGCCTCGGCGTGATGTTCACGAACGCCCTGCTCGGCGGGATCCTGGCGCTCGCGGCGCCGGTCCTGGCCGTGTACGTGAAGGACAAGGTCGAGATCGAGACCCGCAAGAAGGCGAAGGAGATGGCGCCGATCGCCCTGCGCGAGGCCGCCACCCGGATCGGGCCGAAGCTCGACGAGATGATCCAGGAGTTCGCGAGCCGGCTCGACGCGTGGGTGGTCACGGCAGGCCAGGAGCTGCACCGGGAGGTCATCGAGGTGCTCAAGGCGGCCCGCGAGGAGCGGGTCCGCTCCGAGCCGAGCAGCGAGAGCCAGCTCCAGGCGTGCGACGCCCAGGCCGAGGCGCTCCAGACGCTGACGGGGCGCCTGGAGGGGCTGCGGAGCGCGCTCTGGACCGTCGAGAACGGCGAGAGCAAGCTGATCCCTCCCCCCGTGTCCAGCGTGCCCAACGCGCCCGGCGGCTCGGCCTGAGCGAGGCGCACGCCTCCTGACAAGGGAGGAGGCGCCGCCCGGCCCGGCCTCCTCGGCCGGGCGCCGTGGCCATATCCAATCGTCCGGCGCTCATGCGAGAATGCGGCGGTGCAGCTCGACTTCGCAGCCCGTGAAGTGACGATCAAGCTCGTCTATTACGGCCCGGCGCTCAGCGGCAAGACGACGAACCTCGTCTCGCTGCACGGGCTCGCCGGGTCGGACGCTCGCGGACGGTTGATGACGCTCGAAACGCAGGACGATCGCACGCTGTTCTTCGATCTCCTGCCGCTCACCTTCCGCGCGAAGGACGGCGACGTCTCGCTCCGCATCAAGCTGTTCACCGTGCCCGGTCAGCCGATGCACGCCGCCACGCGGCGGCTCGTGCTCCAGGGCGCGGACGGGGTCGCGCTGATCGCCGACTCCCAGCTCACGGAGACGCAGCGCAACGCCGACGCGTTCTTCGACCTTCGCCAGAACCTGCGGGAGAACGGCCTCGATCTCGCGCGGATGCCGCTCGTCATCCAGTTCAACAAGCGCGACCTCCCCGATATCCGGAGCGACGAGGAGCTGGCGCGCCTCGCCGCGCGGGGCAAGGAGCCGGTCTACAGGGCCATCGCGACCCGCGGCATGGGCACGGTGGAGACGTTCATGGGCCTGCTCCACCTCACGTGGGAGACGCTCGATCAGACGCACCAGCTCTCGAAGCGGCTGTCGATCAGCGGCGAGGAGCTCCTCAACAGCGCGGTGCGCCAGCTCGGGGTGACGAGCTCGGTGAGCGAGCTCCTGGCGAGGCGCATGGGCGGCAGCCTCGAGAAGAGCTCCCGGATCGTTCCATGAGGCCCGACGCCCACAAGGGGACGCCGGCTGATTTCGGCCTCGACGACGAGGATCTCCTCCATGTGCCGAGCTCCGCGCTGCCGTCGGCCCGCGTCGCGGACGCGCCCAGCTCCTCGAAGCGCGACGGAGCGCCGAGCGCGCCCGAGCCCTCGACGCTGCCGCCCCCTGCGGCTGCGCCGGTCGTCGATCTGGTCGGCATCGGCCCGCTCTCGCTCGAGGATCTCGTGGATCGCCAGGCCCTCGGCGAGATGGCGGCCTCGTTCCACAAGCTGTTCGGCCTGCCGATCCGGATCCAGTCGATCAGCGGCACGACGCTCGCGGAGTCCGGCGCGCTCGCGACGCTCGCGCCGCCGGCCGGCCCGGTCGGGGACGAGCCGGAGACCGCGCGGGCCGGCGCGGCGCCGCCGGAGCGGGCGCAGCGGCGCGGCGCGGCGGCCGTCGGCGAGCACACGGATCCCCGCTTCGCCGGCGCGCTCTACCAGGTGTTCCCGATCGAGTACGACGGGCGCGCGATCGGCCGGTCGATCCTCGGCCCGTACCTGCCCGAGGGCGTCGATGAGCCTCCCGCTGCCGAGCTCGCGGCGGCGGCGCAGACCCAGCTCGCGCGCGCCGCGGAGGGGCTGCCGCGGCTGCCGAGGCTCCGGCCGGAGCGGCTCGGCGAGATCGCGGATCACCTCCGCTCCGTCCTCGATCTCATCCTGTTCAGCGGGCACAAGTCGCTCCTCACGTCGACGATGCACGTCGCGTCGATCCGCGAGAGCTTCCGTGAGCTCTCGCAGAAGAACGCCGAGCTGGAGCAGGCGTACGAGCGGCTGAAGGAGCTCGACCGGCTCAAGTCGAACTTCCTCGCCACGGTGTCGCACGAGCTCCGGACGCCGCTCACGTCGATCATGGGTTACAGCGAGATGCTCGCCGAGGGCATCGGCGGGCCCCTGACCGGTGAGCAGCGCGAGTTCATCGATACGATCCGGTCGAAGAGCGAGCAGCTGCTCGGGCTCATCATGAGCCTCCTGGATCTCTCGAAGCTGGAGAGCGGCACGCTGATCGTGCACCGCACCGAGGTGGCGGTCGGCCCGGTGCTCGTCGAGGCGGCGTCGACGATGACGCCGGCCGCCTCGAAGAAGGGCGTCGAGCTCCGGATCCGCGCCGAGAGCGATCTCCCGCCGGTGCTCGGGGACAGCGACCGGCTGCGGCAGGTGTTCATCAACCTCGTCGAGAACGCGGTGAAATTCACCGAGGCCGGAGGCGAGGTGCAGCTCGTCGCGCGCGCCGTGAGCGACGACACGGACGACCTCCCCGGGCTGGTGCTCGTCGCGCCGCTCCAGCAGGCGGTCGAGATCCGCGTCGTGGACACGGGCATCGGCATTCCTCCTGGCGAGCGGTTGAAGGTGTTCGACCCGTTCTACCAGATCGATCAGAGCTCGACCCGGGAGCACGGCGGCACGGGCCTCGGCCTCTCGATCGTCAAGCGCCTGGTCGAGGCGCACAGCGGCACCGTCCGCATCGAGCCAAACGAGCCGCGCGGCACCGTGTTCGTGGTCAAGCTGCCCACGGTCGCGGGCTCGCCGGCGAACAGCGTCGTGCCGCCCATCTTTCAATGAGCGGGTTTCCATGAGCGGGCGCTCCGAGTGGAAGCGCATCGAGCTGCTGCGCGCCGTGCTCGGCGGTGCGGCCGGCGAGCACGTGCTCTGCGGCATCGGCGACGACGCCGCGATCCTCGCGCCCGCGGCCCCGCAGGGCGGGGCGCTCCCGGGCGCCGCGGCGCCGCTCGTCTGGACGGTCGACAGCGCCGTCGAGGGCGTGCATTTCCGGCGCGATCTCCTGAGCTTCGAGGATCTCGGCTACCGGGCGACGATGGCCGCGGCGAGCGATCTCGCCGCGATGGGGGCGCGCCCGGTCGGCCTGCTCGCGGCGCTGGTGCTGCCTCCGGACGTGAGCGACGACGAGCTCGGCGCCCTCGCCGCGGGCCAGCGCGCCGCGTGCGACGAGATCGGCACGGCGGTCATCGGCGGGAACCTCTCCCGGGGCGGCGAGATCTCGATCACCACGACGGCGCTCGGCGTCGCGGCCGCGCCGCTCCGGCGCGACGGCGCGCGCCCCGGCGACGCGCTCGCGCTGGCGGGGCCGGTCGGCCTGGCCGCGGCGGGGTTCGCGCTGCTCGACCGAGGCATCGCGCCGTCCGGCGCGGCGGCCGCGCTGGCGATCCGGGCATTTCGCCGGCCGGCGGCGCGCATCGACGCGGGCCTCCGCGCGGCCGCGAGCGCCCGCGCGGCGATCGACATCTCCGACGGCCTCGCCGCGGATCTGGCGCACCTCGCGCGCGCGAGCGGCGTGCGCGTGCTGCTCGATCCCGGGACGCTCGTCGGCGCTGATCTCCGCGAGGCCGCCGCGCTGCTCGGCGCTGATGCGCTGGAGCTCGCGCTGTACGGCGGCGAGGACTACGCGATCGCGGTCGCAGGCCCCGACGTCGGCGCGGTCCCCGGCTTCGTGACGATCGGCCGCTGCGCGCCGCGCGAGGAGGGCGCGAGCGACGTGGCGCTGGTCGGACCGGACGGGCAGCTCACGAGCCTCGCGGCGCGGGGGTACGACCACTTCGCCTGACGCCGCGCTCCGGCGCTCGCCGCGCCCGGCACAGGCTCATTTGCACTCGGCGGGCGGTGTGGTTCCGGCGAGGCTCGCTCGGATCTGGGTGAGCGCCTTGGCGCGCGGGGTCTTCCCGCTCTTCACGAGCTTATCGATCCCGGCGCAGAGATGGGATGCCGTCGCCGCCTTCGACTTGGCCTCCGGCGACTTGCCCGACTTGGTGGCGACCGCGTGGAGCGCCGTGCAGCACGCCTGGATGGAGGCGCCTCCCCCGCGGGATGTCCCCGCTGCCGCTTCGGCCGCCGCCGCTCCCGCGTCTGCCTCTGCAGCCGCCGCCGCAGGCTCGGCGGACGCCGCTGCGGCGGGCTCCTGGGCAGCGGCGGGTTCCTGGGTCGCAGCGGGCACTGGATCGGCGGCCACCGGCGCGACCGATTGCGCGGGCGCGGGGATCGTCTCCGGCTCGGCTTCTTCTTTCTGGCAGCCGCTGGACAGGATGCCGCAGGTGAGAACGACGAAGGCCAGGGACGAGCGCAGCCGGATCATGCCCCGTCTTCTACAAAGCTTCGCAGAGCACAGCCATACGGTTGGCAAAGTAGAACCGCGTACGGACGTACCCGCAGATCTCCCGCGCAGCACGACCCGCCAGAGGCGCGAGGTCGTGGGAGGGGCCCCCCGCCGGCCCCTCCCTCACCCCCCCTACCCCGGTCCGTCGCCCCTCAGCTGCAACCCATGCTGTTGCCGCAGTTGAGGCACTTGTAGCAGGCCCCGTTGCGCACGGTGATGTGCCCGCAGCCGTCGCAGACCGGCGCGTCGCCCATCATGTCCTCGAGCTGCGCGTCGAGCGCGCGAGACGCCCGGCCCCCGCCCACCAGCAGCGCCGACGCCGGGGAGGCCTGCGAGAACGACGCCACGCCGCTCTCCTGCGCCCGCGACTCGACCGGGTCCTCCATGGCCGAGGTGACCGGCTGCACGTGGGCCAGATCGTAGCGGTTCAGGTACTCGACCCCGAGCACGCGGAAGAGGTAGTCCACGATCGAGGTCGAGAACTTCACGTAGTCGTGCCCCTCGACCACGCCCTGCGGCTCGAAGCGGGTGAAGGTGTACTGCTCTACGAAGGTCTCGATCGGCACGCCGTACTGGAGCCCGATCGACACCGCCATCGCGAAGCAGTTCATCATCGAGCGGAACGCGGCGCCCTCCTTGTGGAGGTCGATGAAGATCTCGCCGAGCGTCCCGTCGTCGTACTCGCCGGTGCGGAGGTAGATCTTGTGCCCGCCGACGCGCGCCTCCTGCGTGAAGCCCTTGCGCTTCCTCGGCAGGCGGAACCGCTCGGGCGCCGCCGCCGAGGGCGAGCGCGGGCGCGCCTGGCTGGCCAGCGCGGTGGCCGCCTGGAGCACGGGACCGGCGATCTCGGCCTTGTCCGCCTTGCCCTTGGTCTCCGTCGACTTGCTGTCGCTCGTGGACGAGAGCGGCTGCGACGCCTTGCAGCCGTCGCGGTAGAGCGCGACCGCCTTGAGCCCGAGGCGCCACCCCTCCTCGTAGATCCGCTGCACCTCCTCGACCGTCGCGTCGTTCGGCAGGTTCACGGTCTTCGAGATGGCGCCGGACAGGAACGGCTGCGCCGCGGCCATCATCCGGACGTGCGACATCGGCGCGAGGTAGCGCCGGCCCTTCCTGCCGCAGCGGTTGGCGCAGTCGAACACCGCGTAGTGCTCATCGCGCAGGTGCGGCGCCCCCTCCACCGTCATGCGGCCGATGATCGTCTCGTTCGCCTCCTCGATCTCCGCGGGCGAGAAGCCGAGGTGCTGGAGCAACGAGAAGCTGAAGCGCGCCCGCGACTCCTTGGAGACGCCGAGCCGGTCGTAGGTCTCCTCGCCGAGGATCCAGGGGCCGAAGGCGAGATCCAGATCGAAGACGCCGGGGATGGCGGCCTCGATCTTCGCGAGGTCGTCGTTGTTGAGCCCCTTGGCCTTGAGCGACGCCCGGTTCACGTGCGGCGCCGCAAGGAGGGTGTTCGTGCCGGAGACGAAGGCGACGATCTCCTGCACCTCGGCCTCGGGGTAGCCGAGCCGCCGGAGCGCCTCGGGGACGGACTGGTTCACGATCTTGAAGTAGCCGCCGCCGGCGAGCTTCTTGAACTTCACGAGCGAGAAGTCGGGCTCGATGCCCGTCGTGTCGCAGTCCATCAGCAGGCCGATGGTGCCGGTCGGGGCGAGCACCGTCGCCTGGGCGTTGCGGTAGCCGTGCTCCTGCCCGATCCGGACCGCCTCGTCCCAGTCGGCGCACGCCGCCCGCCAGAGCGACTCCGGGCAGCGGTCGCGGTCGAGCGCGTAGGCGGCGTCGCGGTGCATGCCCATCACCCGGAGCATCGGCTCGCGGTTCCTCGCGAACCCGGCGAACGGCCCCTTTGCGGCGGCCATCTCGGCCGAGACCCGGTAAGCGTGGCCGCACAGGATCGCGGTGAGCGCGCCCGCCACCGAGCGGCCCTGGTCGGAGTCGTACGGGATGCCCTGCAGCATGAGCAGGGTGCCCAGGTTGGCGTAGCCGAGCCCGAGCGGGCGGTAGTCGTGCGAGTTCTTCGCGATGCTCCGGGTCGGGTACGCCGAGAAGTCGACGAGGATCTCCTGCGCGACGAAGAACACCCGCACCGCGTGGCGGTAGCCCTCGATGTCGAACGAGCCGTCCTCGCCGAGGAACTTGGTGAGGTTCAGGCTCGACAGGTTGCAGGCCGAGTCGTCGAGGAACATGTACTCGGAGCACGGGTTCGAGGCGTTGATGCGCGCCGTGTTCGGGCAGGTGTGCCAGCGGTTGATGGTCGTGTCGTACTGCACGCCCGGATCGGCGCAGCCCCACGCCGCCTCGGCGATCTGGCGCCAGAGATCCTTCGCGCTCAGCGTCTCGACGACCTCGCCGGTCGTCCGGGAGCGCGTCTCCCACGACGCGGCCGTCGCCGCCGCGCGCATGAACTCG
>JAICEP010000053.1 GCA_025924095.1 Sorangium sp. | reverse complement strand
GGTAATACGGGACGAACGCCTCGGGGAAGACGCAGAGCTCGGCGCCCTCCTTCGCTGCCCTGGCGATCGCGGCGACGACTCGCTCGGTCGTCCCGTCTCGGCTGCCGATGACGGGACTGAGCTGCACCGCGGCTGCCCGGACTTTGCGGTTGTACTCCATGGACGGCGCTCGGGTCAGAGCGTCCAGGAGTGGACAACGAACGCGTTGTCCCGGCGGTGGAGCAGCTGGATGTCGAGCACGTCGAGCGGGCTGATGGGCTTGATGCCCGGGATCAGCGCGTGCTCGCCGTGGCCGTAGAGCGCCTGCAGCGCGAACCGGCACGCGTACACCTTGCCGCCCTCTTCCATGAACCGGCCGATCTGCTGGTTCACGGCGAGGTGCCCGGAGAACGCCTCGCTGCCGAGCTTGGGAAAGCCGCGCTGCAGCCCCAGCGTGACGCCCGGCCCATACAGCAAGATGGATGTCTCAAACCCCTTACGCTGAAGGCGGATCGCCGTCAGCACGTTGACGAGGCCGATCGAGCCCTCGAAGGCCACGGTGTGAAAGGTAACCAGCGCCTTCTCTCCCGGCGTCGCCTTGACGTCTTCGAAGACCTTCTCCTCGTAATCAACCAGGAAGTCACCAGCGTTGTAGGCGGGATACGTCGGCTTCGGCATTGGTTACCTCTCTCCTAGAATGAAATAGTTGAGACCATAGCGGTTTTCTGAACGCAAGAAAAATGCAGGAGCCCTCCCCTTTTTGAGCGGGTGTCCGCCGCGGAGGAGGTGGGATTGTGGGTCTCACGTCGACGCGAGCGGCGCGCGGACCGAGCGGCTCGCGTGGACGCGAGCCTCGACTGTTTCGAGGGCTCGTCTCGGTGAGTTCGAGGAGGTTTCGCGCGCTTGTCCGCGCGCTTGTCCGCGCGCGTGAACGTGGCTTGAGAGGTGCTGGGCGCTCGTGTGTCCGAGCGGCAAAGGCCGGCGGGGAATGCCGGCGGAGAGTCGCGCCCTCGGGCGCCCTGCTACCGCTGCTTCTTTCGCACCTTGGCGCTCTTGCCGCCCTTGGCGCTCTTGCCGCCCTTGGCGCTCTTGCTGCCCTTGGCGCTCTTGCTGCCCTTGGCGCTCTTGCTGCCCCTGGTGCTCTTGCTGGTCGTCGTGTCCTTGGCGGGCGTCGTGCGCTTGCTGGTCTTGACACGACGAGTTGGCCGTGCGTCCGCCGCCTCGCGCCGCGCCCGGCGCGGCTTCGCCTCGTCCGACGCCGCGCCTCCGGCGAGCCGCCGCCCGTAGATGGCGCGCCGGAGGATGGCCACGTCCTCGATCTGCACGAGCATCGCGTCGCCGATGGCGATCCGGTCCCCCGACCGGCGGCCGAGGACGCGCAGCCCCTCGTCGTCGATCTCGTACTGATCCGGGCCGAGCGACTCCATGCGGACGAGCACGTCGACGAACGGATCCTCGATGTTGACGTAGACGCCCGTCCCCACGATGGCCGTCACGATGCCCTCGAAGGTGTCCCCGAGCCGGGAGCGCATGAGGAGCGCGCGGTGCAGGTCGACCACCTCGCGCTCCACCTCCATCGCCTTGCGCTCGCGCTCCGACGACGTGGTGGCCGCCTCGCGCAGCCGCTCGATGGCCGCATCGCTCCTGTCGATGCTCTCGCCGCGCAGCACCGCGCGGATCGCCCGGTGCGCCGTGATGTCCGGGTATCGCCGGATGGGCGAGGTGAAGTGCAGGTAAGCGCTCGAGGCCAGACCGAAGTGGCCCACGTTGGCCACGTCGTACACCGCCTGCTTCATCGCGCGGAGCAGGAGCATGTGCAGCACCTGCTTCTGCGGGTGCGCGTCGAGCTTCTTCAGGAACACCGACAGCCGCTTCGGGTCGGTCGCGTCCTCCGGGTCGAACGCGAGCCCGAGCTCCCCGCACATCGTCGCGAAGCGCTCGAGCTTCGCCTGGTCCGGAGGCGCGTGGTAGCGGAAGACGGTGGGGATGCTCTGGTCGACCACGAACTGCGCGCAGGTCTCGTTCGCCAGGAGCATCATCTCCTCGATGAGCTGGTAGGCCTTCGCCAGCCCGGGATCGCGGCTGCGCTTCTGCACGTCGACGGGCGCGCCCGTCTCCGGGTCGAGCACCACCTTCGCCTCGGGCAGGTCGAGATCGAGCGCGCCGCGCCGCATCCGCTTGCCGCGGAGCAGCCGGGCGAGGTCCCACATCACCTGGAGCTCGTTCCTGAGCGCCTCGGCCTCCGGGCTGCGCGGCGGCTCGGGCGTGAAGCCGAGCGCGCGCGCCACGCCGGGGTAGGTGAGCTTCGCGATCGAGCGGATGTACCCCTCGATGACGCGGGCGCTCCGCACCGTCGCCGCCGCGTCGAGCTCGACCTCCACGCACAGGCAGAGCCGGATCACGCCCGGCAGCAGGGAGCAGAGGTTCGACGACAGCGCCCGCGGCAGCATCGGGATCGCGCGATCGGGCAGGTAGATCGAGTTGGCCCGCTCGAGCGCCGCCTTGTCGAGCGCGCTGCCCGGCCGCACGTAGTGCGACACGTCGGCGATCGCGATCCAGACCCGGTAAAAGCCGTTCTCCTCGCGGATCACCCAGACCGCGTCGTCGTGGTCGCGGGCGTCCTCCGGGTCGATCGTCGGCATGGGCAGGTGGGTGAGGTCGGTGCGCCCCTCGAGCGCCTCGGCCGGCACCTCGCCCCCGAACGCCTCGGCCTCGGCGATCGCCTCCGGCGCGTGCTCCTCCTCGATCCCCTCGCGCATCAGGATCTTGGCGACCTCCACGTTCGGGTCGCCCGGCGCCCCGAGCACGGCCTCGATCACGCCCTCCGGGTTCTCGTCGGGCAGGTCCGGGAAGCGGACGATCGACGCGACCGCCGCCGCGCCGTCCTCGGCGTCGGGCGGCACGAGCGGCCCGCCCGGCTCGCGCGGCACGATCACGATGGGCCCGCGGACGCGCCCGTCGTCCGGCTCGAGCCAGGCGCTCCTCCCTCGTCGCCGCAGCACGCCCGCTACGCGCACGTGACGCCGCTTGATGACGCGGACGATCTCCCCCTCCACGCCGCGGCGCGAGCGCGTCGCGACGCGCACCGCGACGGTGTCGCCGTGGAGCGCGCCGCCCATCGCCTCGGGCGAGATGTAGACGTCATCGGCCGCCCCTCCGAGCGCCACGAAGCCGAAGCCGCGCGGGTTCACGGTCAGCGTCCCCTCGTGCTCGGCGCCGCGCGCCTCGACCTGCTGGCGGCTCGTGCTGAACCGCTGGCCGGGGAAGGCGACGATGCTGCCCTCCAGCGCCAGCTCCTCGAGCAGCCGCTGCAGCTTCGTGTACCGGCTCGGATCGACCCCGAGGCGCTCGGCGATCTCGTTCGTGTGCAGGGCGCGCTTGAAGGAGGACAAGAGGTCGACCACGGCGACGACGGCCTCCCGGCGACGCGCGCCGGAGCCGGTGGTCGGGGAATCTCCGCGAGATGAGGAACGCATGAAACTCGACTAGCACGAGTCTCCTCTCGCTGGCTGTCTCCGCCCCGGTCCGGTATGCCTCGAGCCCACTTCTCTACGAGCCGCCACGACCGATGCTGCTGAACTCGATCGCCCTGCTCCTCGCGCTGATGCTCCTCGTCTTCCTCGCCGGGAGGGGCAACGTCTTCGCGGTGCGTCCGGCCCGCGACAAGCAGGCCGCGAGTGAATCCATGGACGCTCCTCGGGCGGGCCCCGAGGCGCCTGCGCCCTCGACCGAGCCGCGGCAGGCCGGACGCGCCCGGTTCTTCGTCACGCTCTTCCGGCTCGCGCTGTTCGTCGCCATCGCGGCGAGCGCGGCCCTCGTTGTCGAGTACCAGAACGCTGGCGACCCTGCGTTCTGCGGCGTCAGCTCGGGCTGCTTCGCCGTCCGGGTCTCGCCGTACAGCCGGCTGTTTGGGGTCCCGCTGCCGAACCTCGGCCTCGCCGCCTACACCACGCTGCTCGCCGCCTCGCTGCTCGCGCGGGAGCGCTGGCACCACGTCGCGCTCGCGGCCGCGTCGGCCGCCGGGGGCCTCGGCGCCGCGGTGCTCCTCGGGCTGCAGGCCTTCGCGATCGGCGCGTTCTGCGCGTGGTGCGTCGCGGTCGATCTCGCCGCCCTCGCGGCCGCGGTCACGTCCGCCCTCGTCGCCTGGCAGGCGTGGCGCACGCCGCGCGCGGCGTTCGAGCGCGCCGCGCAGGGCGGGCTGCGGCGCACCACGGCGTGGGGCGCGGCCGCCGTGGCGGCGATCGGCCTGCCGTTCCTCTGGGGCAACCACCCGGTCGTCCCGCCGCTCCCGCCGGAGCTCGCGGCGCTGCAGGAGCCCGGCAAGATCACGGTCGTCGCGTTCACCGACTTCGAGTGCCCCTTCTGTCGCAGGCTGCACCCCGAGATGACGAAGATGGAGGAGCCCTACGGCGACCGCCTGCGCCACGTGCGCAAGATGGTGCCGCTCCCCAGCCACCCCGGCGCGCTCCCCGCGGCGAAGGCCTACGTCTGCACGCCCGCGGAGAAGCGCGAGCAGGCCGCGGCGCTGCTCTACAGCGCGTCGCCCGGCAGGCTCACCGACGCGCGCGTCGCGTCCGTCCTGGCGCCGCTCGGGCTCTCCGCCACGGAGCTCCAGGCCTGCCTCGCCGCGCCCGAGACGCAGGCCGCCATCGACGCGGACGTCGCGCTGTATGGGCGGATGGAGGCGCGTGGTCTCCCTGCGACCTACGTCGGTCGGCGGCTCGTGGTGGGTTACAACCCCGATCGCCTCCGCGATGCGCTGCGCCGTGAGGCCGCCGGCGATCCGCTCAGCCTGCCGCTCCCGTGGCTCTTCGTCGCCCTCTTCGGGGTCTCCGCGGTCGCCGTGGTCGTCGGCAGCAGGGATCGCTCGGCGGGCCAGGGCAGCGCGCCGCCCGAGCGATCGTGAGCCGCGCCGCGCCCGCTGCTGCCTTTCGCGGCTGGTCGGCGGGTGACAGAATAGCTCATGAGTGATCATCCAGAGCTAACCGCCAGGCTGCCGCTGGAGTTCTTCCGCCAGCTACCCAAGACCGATCTGCACGTCCACCTCGACGGCTCCTTGCGCCTCGAGACGATCATCGAGCTCGCCCGCACCCACCGCGTCGAGCTCCCGACGTACGAGCCGCCGGAGCTGCGCAAGGTGATGAACCTGGGCCAGAACTGCGGCTCGCTCGTCGAGTACCTCAAGGCGTTCGACATCACGCTGCGCGTCCTGCAGACCGAGGAGGCGCTCTTCCGCGTCGCCTACGAGCTCGCGGAGGACGCCGCGCGCGAGAACGTCCGTTACATGGAGGTCCGCTACTCGCCGATGCTGCACACCCGCCTCGGCCTGCGCCTCACGAGCGTGGTCGAGGCGGTGCTCTCCGGGCTCAGGGCGGCGCGCGACGCGCTGGGCATCGAGAGCAACGTCATCGTCTGCGGCATCCGCAACATCTCGCCCGAGTCGTCGCTCGAGATGGCGGAGCTCGCGGTGGCCTACAAGAGCCGCGGCGTGGTCGGGTTCGACCTCGCCGGGGCCGAGTACGACCACCCGGCGAAGCACCACAAGGCGGCGTTCCAGCTCGTGCGCCAGAACAACATCAACTGCACCATCCACGCCGGCGAGGCCTACGGCCCCGAGTCGATCGCGCAGGCGTTGCACGTCTGCGGCGCGCACCGGATCGGCCACGGCTGCCGCCTGCGCGAGGACGGCGGCCTGCTCCACTACATCAACGATCACCGCATCCCGCTCGAGTGCTGCCCGTCCTCGAACGTGCAGACCGGCGCGGTGCGCGACCTCGCCTCGCACCCGCTGAAGCTCTACCAGAGCCTCGGCCTGCGGGTGACGGTCAACACCGACAACCGGCTCGTCACCGACACGACGGTGTCGCACGAGCTCTGGCACTGTCACACGAAGATGGGGTTCGGCCTGAAGGAGATCAAGTCGACCATCGTGGCCGGCTTCAAGAGCGCCTTCCTGCCGTTCCACATCAAGCAGGCGTACCTCCGCCGCGTCACCGACGAGCTCGAGCGCTTCTCCGCCGACGGCTCGATCCGCGCCGCCCCGCCCCAGGCGGCCCCTGGCCACGAGGTCCTCGAGGTCGCCTCGCCGGACGGGAAGGACGGCAGGCAGGGGGCCCACGCGTCCGTGGAGAAGGCCGCCAACTGACGCGTCGCCGCCGCCCGGGCGGGGCTCAGCCGCCCTTCCACTCGGTCCGCTGCACCACGGGCAGCTGCAGCGCGCGCTCCCGGTCGAGATCGAGCGAACCGAGGTGAATCGCGATCGGCGACTGCACCCACTTGAAGATCGATCTCGAGAACAGGATCGCGAACTTCTCGGCCCACGCCCCCAGCGCGGCGGGGTCCTTGTCGGGGAACAGGCTGGGGAGCGCGGCCGCCAGCTCGTCGGCGGCGAGCTTCTCCGCGCCGTAAAGGTAGAGGCACGCGTCGAGGACCTCGAACGGCATGAGCTCGGCTTCCCCGGACTGGTTCTCGGCGAGCTCGGGCCCCGCGGTCGTGGCGAGCGTCTGCTGGATGCCCTTGAAGCCGAAGCGCTGCGAGAGCCGCTCGAGCAGCGCGATGACCACGGTCTTCGGGACGTTGGCGATGACGCTGAACGCCCCCTCGAGATCGCCGCCCACCGTGGTGTAGCCGAGCGCCTTCTCGCTCATGTTCCCCGTCTGCAGGAACAGCGCGCCGCTCGTGTTCGCCCAGTTCCACATGCGCCCGCCGCGGATGCGCGCCTGCACGTTCTGCCTCGTGAGCTCGGTGAGCTGCCGGTCGCCGCCGACCATCGCCTGGGCGGCCTCGAGCTCCCGGGGGAACGCGTCCTCGATCGGGATCACCGCGAACGACGCCCCGAGCTCGTCGGCGATCTGCGCGGCGGCCCGGTGCGTCGCGTCGCTGGAGTAGCGCGAGGGCATGAAGAACGCGTGGAGCGACGTCTTCATCCGCTCGCGCAGCGCCTCGCCCTCGAGCTCCGGGTGGAGCAGCTGCACCGCGCGCCAGGCGACGAGCAGCGTGAGGAGCGAGTCGCGGCCGCCCGAGAGCGCGAGGCCGATGCTCTTGAAGGCGCCGATCTTGCGGTAGTAATCGGCGACGCCGAGCGCGAGCACGTCGTAGAAGTCGTCGAGCAGCTCGTCGCGCGCCGAGATCGCCGGCCGCGTCGCCGAGGGCAGGAACGGGGTCGTGCCGGGAGGCGGGGCGGGGTAGGCGAGGCGCGAGCGGTCCGCGGTCTCCCCGCCGATCCGGACGACGTCCACCATGTGCGGGGAGGCGCGGCGGAACTCCTCGAGGTCGCTGCGCCAGGTGCTCGCCTCGCGGCGGCAGCGCGTCGTCCGGTCGAGGTCGACGACCGCCGTGGAGAACCCCTCGCGGAACCGCGGCGCCTCCAGCATCGGGCGGCCGTTCTGGTTGACGAACCCGCCGCCGTCGAAGACGAGCCCGTCGTTGCCGCCGACCAGGTTCGCGTAGGCGATCGTGCACTGGTTGTCCGCCGCGCGGGTCGCGATCATCTCGCGCCGCGTGCCGGTCACCCCGGCGCGGAACGACGACGCCGAGATGTTGCAGACGATCTCGGCGCCCGCGTAGCAGCGGCGCCGCATCGGCCCGTCGGGCGACCAGATGTCCTCGCACACCTCGACGGCGATCGTCCCGAAATCGAAGGCGAAGATGCGGTCGCCGCAGAACACGCCGTCGGCGTCGAGCTCCATGAACGGCATGCCGCGCGAGAACGTCCGCGCCTCGTAGAAGATGTTGTACGTCGGCAGCTTCTCCTTCGGGGAGAAGGCGAGCACCTCGCCGGCGTGGACGATCGCGCCGGCGTTGAAGAGGTCTCCGCCCACGCCGACGGTCACGCCGAGGACGAACACGGTGCGGAGCGACGCGGTCTGCTCGGCGAACCGGCGGAGCTCGCGCTGCTGGCTCGCGACGAACGCCGGCCACTGCACGAGGTCCTCGGGCGCGTAGCCGCCGATCACCTGCTCCGGGAAGACCGCCAGGGTGACGTCGTCGCGCGCCATCGAGCCGGCGAGCGCGAGGCACCGGTCCGTGTTCGAGCGGACGGCGCCGACGGTCGCGTTGACGCTGGCGATTCCGATCTTGACGAGTCGCATCGGGCGCCAGCCTAGCGCGGCAGCACGGCGCTGAGCAGGGTGAAGAGCTTGTCGAGCTCTCCGGGCGTCACGCGCCGGTTCGCCTTCACCCGGTCTTCCTCGGCGAAGAACCCGATCGGATCGACGACCCGGACCGTCACGACGGCGATGCGGAACGAGGTCGTTCGGTCGATCTCCTCGTTGAGGAAGGCCGCGTCGCGGGCGGCGTGCTCGCGGCTCTCGCTCGCGCCGTCGAGCGCGACCAGGGCGCCGCCGTCTTTGGTCAGCGTCACGGTGGCCTCGAGCGACCTCAGGGTGGGCGGCACGCGGGGCGCCTGGCGCGGGCCCTTCAGCGTCCGCGCCGGGTCGATCGCCGCGGCGATCGCGGCCTCCTCGCCGATCGGGTCGGGGAAGCCGCCCGTGCCGAGGAAGCGCCGCGCCTCGCGCGCCCGCGTCACCGGCAGCACCACGAGGAAGTTCGGCTCCACGGTCGCCACGACGCGCGCGTGCCCCTTGATGGTCACGCGCACGGCTGGCACGCCGAGCCCGCTCTCCTCGGTGCCCGGCGGCTGGCTGCGCGAGAGGAGCGTGTCGATCCCCGACTGAAGCCTCTCCGGCGGCACGTTGTGCTCGAGGACGATCACCGCCTCATGGGCCGCGTCCGCTCGCGGCGCGGTGATGAAGGCGCGCTCGAGGTCCCGCTCCGGATCGAGGCCCGTGCCGGCGAGCACGGGGCCCCACAGATCGAGGGCCGCGAGCCGCGGCATGATGGGGTGGCCCCGGGTCCTGTCGGCGTAGACGAGCACCGAGACCTTCCCCCCGGCGATCGACTGCGCGATGGCGGCCGCGTTGCGCGGCCTCGGCGGCGGCGCCGTCTCCGCGCTGACCGGCGTCGCCGACGACGCGGAGCCGCACGCGACGACGGCGAGGGCGAGGGCGACGACGATGAGCCGCAGCGGCGGAAGGCGCATCGCGGCGAGGAGCCCTTGACGAACGGACGGCATCACCCGGGCGACGTTACCGGCACCTACTCCATCCTGCCAGCGGGGCAAGCCTTCCCTGCGTGTCGGTGCGCGTCCGCGCGGCGTCGCGTGCCCCTGCGTCGAGCCACCGATGTGCGGCGCACCGCGGCGCGGCGACCGGGCGGCTGATGCGAGAACGTGCGCGGGATCGCGGTCCGCCTCGCGCCTCGCGGCGGGGCGGCCATCCCTCTTCCTCGCGTCGGAACCTGGAGTAGGATGCCGCTCCCGCGGTCCACGCCGAGCCGTGCGCGCCGCAAGGATCCGTGTCTCGCAACGCTGCGGACGCGGAGCCCGACCCACGTTGAAGAGGAGTGTCCCCCCATGGCGGTCCGTCCTTCCGACCTGCACGCGATCCCCCTGTTCGAGAGAATCACGGAGGACCACCTCGACGAGCTGATGATGGCGTTCCAGCGCCAGGAGGTCCCATCGGGCCAGGTGCTCTTCGAGGCCGGGAGCGCGCCGGCGCACTTGCTCCTCCTGGTCCAGGGCGAGGTCGCGCTGCTCGACGGGGGCGAGACGCGCTTCCGGCTGAGCCCCATCTCGCCCATCGGCGAGCTCGGCGCGCTGACCGGCTTCCGGCGGACGACGACCGCGGTGACGACGCAGCCCTCGGAGATCTGGCGCATCGGCGTCGCCGAGCTGCGGGACTTCTTCGAGGAGCACGGGGACGTCGCGTACCCGTTCTACAACAACCTGCTCAACGTCGTGGCCGGCAAGATCCGGCGCGACGCGCGGCGGCTCGAGGAGGTGCGCGCGAACCTCATCCGCACGCAGAAGGCGATGAAGCGGCTGCTCGAGCTCGTGCTCGACAGCGAGGAGACGCCGCTGAGCAAGGTCATCTGCGCGACGCTCGAGGAGCTCATCGAGAAGAACCGGCGCTCTCACTACATGGTCGAGCCGGCGCACACGCTGAAGAGCTCCGTCCGGCTGGACAGCGGCGCGCTCGTCCCCGTCGTCGAGCTCTCCGACGGCTGGCTGCGCCTCGCCGGGCTCCGCGACGCCGCGAAGGGCGCCGACTGGAGCGGCGTGCTCGTCCTGCCCGCACGCGAGATCCCGGTGAGCGGGACCATCGATTCGGTCGACGATCACGGCGCGCTTGTGCAGCTCGATCTCCTGATCGACGAGTACGCCGCCGCGCTCCAGGACTACCTGACGCGCCTCCAGATGCTGGATTTCGTGGTGTGAGCTCGCGCCTCGCGGCCCGGCGCCGCGGCCGCCGCGCGGCCTCGCTGCTCCCGGGCTCGACGCTCCCTCGCTCGCCTCGCTGCTCCCGGACCGTTCCAGACCCGTTCCAGACTCGTTCCAGACCGTTGCCAGGGTCGTGCCCGGTGATCTACGGTTCCCGGAGCGCACGGACATCGGAGCGCTGAGCCGAAGTGGCGGAATGGCAGACGCGGCGGATTCAAAATCCGCTGTCCGCAAGGGCTTGTGGGTTCGAGTCCCACCTTCGGTACTGATGCGGAATCCTTGGACGAGGCGCATGCGCGCGGATCTCGTCCGCTGTTGATGAAATCGCTTGCAGTTCCGGGCCCTTCAGGCGGGGTGAGGGCGCCGGCGGTGGACCGTTGGGCGTCGTGGTCGCACGACGGCGCGGCGGGGGCCGGCCGTCCGTGACGCTGCGCGCGCTGGGCGCCGCGCTCCGTCGGAACAGCGAGCCGTGAGGCTGCTACGCTCGGCGCGCATGGGGCGTCGGAGCGGAGGTATCGAGCGGCTTGGCGCGATGATCCAGCGGCAGTCCGCGCTCGCGGCGCCGGCGGAGGTCGACACCGCGCCGATGCCGTTCCGCGATTGGGAGGCCGCCGTGGGGTCCCGGATCGCCGCGCGCGCGCGGCCGCTCAAGCTGGAGCGCGGCGTCCTTCACGTCCGTGCGGCGAGCTCGACGTGGGCGCAGGAGCTCTCGATGCTCGGCGACGTCATCACCGAGCAGCTCCGGGCGCGCGGTCTCCCGGTGCAGTCGCTCCGTTTCCGCGTCGGCAAGGTGGAGGCGGTCGCGCGGCCGCCGTGGCGCGAGGAGGTCCGCTCGGCGCCGAAGGAGGCGCCGCTTCCGTTCGAGGTGCGGCGGGAGCTCGGGAAGGTCGCGGACCCCGATCTGCGCGACGCGATCGCGAAGGCCGCCGCGACGAACCTCGGCTGGCAGGAAGCGGAGGCGAGCGCGCGCCCTCGCAACGCGCCGCCGCCGGCCCCCTCTGTGGCCTCGCCGCCGCCGCCCTCGCGTGCGACCGCGGCGCCGGCCCCGCGCGTGCCGCCGCGTGCGACCGCGGCCCCGGACGACGCGGCGGAGGCCGCTACTTCGCCGCGACGAGCCGCTCGAGACCCTCGATCCGCTGCATCAGGAACCGCTCGGTCGGACCGAACGAAGGAGCCATCCGGCGCAGGTCGTCGAGGTAGATCCTGAGCGGCTGGATATCGAGCGTCTTGACGCGGCGGACCACGGTGTAGAGCTCGTCGACGACGGGGCCGGGCAGCGGGCGGCGCGCGATCGTGAAGAGCTCGAACGCGTAGTTGACCCAGGTCCCCTTGGTCGTGGCGCCCGCGAGCCGGGCCGCGTAGCGCGCGGCGAGCTCCGCGGCGGGCATCTCCAGCGGCACGTTCGTCCGCGCGCGGCTCAGGATGTCGATCAGCACGGTCTGCAGGATGCGCTCGGCCTCCTCGCTCCGCCCCATCGCGAGCGCCTTGTCGGCGAGGCTCGCGAGCAGGCGCAGCGACTGGAAGCCCTTCGATCCGCCGTCGCCCGTCGGGCTCGTGAGCTCCGTCGGGTCGTCCGACATCTTGCGCATCTCGGTCAGCGCCATCGCGCCGAGCGTCGCCGTCGCGCGCCGGAACTCGACCCCGTAGGCGTCGTGGGGCCGCGACTCCTCGCCGCCGTAGAGCAGCATCTCCTGGCTGCCGATGATGATGCGGTCGCCGTCGGTCAGCTCGCGCTGGCCGGAGATGCGCGTGCCGTTGACGTACACGCCGTTCCTGCTCTCGAGATCGAGCACGGCCACGCCGTCGTTGCGCACCTGCAGCGTGGCGTGGCGGCGCGACACGAGCGGATCGTCGAGCGAGAGCTGGCAGTCGCCGCTCCGGCCAATCACGAAGGGACCTTCGGGGAGCTCGAAGTCGTGCGCCAGGTACCGGAGGCGGAAAGGCATGGTCTATTTCAGTGCGCCGAGGCGCTCGAGCCCTTCGATTCGCTGGAGGATGAACCGCTCCGCCGGGGTACGTTCTCCTGCACGCTCGCGGAGCCGCTTCGCATAACCACGGAGAATGGACATGTCGACGGCCTTCACCTTGCGCAGGACACTATACAGCTCATCGACGAGGTAGGCGGGAAGCAGGAGCTCGAGCCGCGTATTCAGCTCGAAAATGTAGTTGATCCACGCCCCCCGGCCGGTGGCCGCGGCGAGTCGGGTGGCGTACGTGCTGGCCTTCTCGACCAGCTCGGGCTGGACGGCGCCGACGCCCCCCTCCCGCGCCTTGGTGAGGATGTCGGCCAGCGAGCGCTGGAGGATGCGCTCGGCCTCGTCGACCCGCCCCAGGGCGAGCGCCTTGTCGGCGACGCTGCCGATGAGGCTGAGCGCGTGCACGCGCTTGTCCGGGTGCTGCGGGATGAGCCCGGGCAGCGACCTGCGCGAGGCGATGGCCGTCGCGCCGTCGTCCTCGCCCGAGGACAGCTCGCTCATGTCGACCGTGCGCGCGTTCTGCTGCCTCGTCCAGAGCGGCGCGCTCCGCGGAGAGTGCGTCGAGCTCGGCTCGATCGCCCCGAGCAGGAACATCTCCTGCCCCCCGATCGCGATCTTGTCGCCGTCCGACAGGAGCTGGCGCCCCGTGATCCGGGTCCCGTTGATGAGCACGCCGTTGCGGCTGCCGAGATCCTCGATCGCGACGCCGCCCTCGCCGACGGTCAAGAGCGCGTGCTTGCGCGACACAAGCGGGTCGTCGAGCGACAGCTGGCAGTCAGCGCTCCGTCCGATGAAGAACTCGCCGAGCGGCACCTCGAGATCGTGGGCGAGGTAGCGCAATCGGATGCCCATGATCGAGCCATACCAACAGCCCAACAGGCCGTCAAAAGCCAGCTTCCGGGCCGCGTAGCAAAGGTTTGCAAGCCCACAAGAACGGTCTTGCACCGCGGACGGCGACGTCCGTTGCCGTCTTACAGTGTCGCACTGGTAGACGCCCCGCGCGGGGGTCTGGTCGGAGGCGGGTCGGAGGCGGGTCGGAGCTCAGGGGTGGCTCGAGAGGACCCGGAGCAGCGTGAGGATGAGCCGCGGGTGCGCGAGGAGGCCGTAGATCTTGAGCTCCCCGCTGGCCACGAGCCGCGCGAGCTCGCGCAGGGGGCCGCTCTGGCGGCGGTGCAAGAGGCCCACCTTCGGGAGCCTCAGCCAGCGGTGGAACGCGATGTCGGGGAGCCGGCGCAGCGCCGCCTCGTCGCCGCAGAACGTGACGGTGGGGATACCGATGGCGCCGTCATGGACGGTGAGGCGCCCGTGATCGAAGCGCATCGTCATCGACGTGCCGGTGTCCTGCGCGACGACGAGCACCGCGCCGCGCAGCGTCCGGAAATCGGACACGCGCCGCGGGTCACGGCCGAGGTGCTCGCGGATGAGCCGGCCGAAGTGGGCGGCGAGCGCGTTCTCCTCCGCGCCCGGGGCAAGATCGATGATGGGCTCCATGGTGTCGCGCTCTCGCGTCTGGAACGACGCCGCGCCGCCCCCCTCTCTCTCTGTGGCAGATGCGCTCCCCGGCGAGCCGCGTCGCCGCGCACCTCGGCGGACGGCCTGGGCGGCGATCGCGCGCCCTCGTGAGACGATAGGCACGACAGGCGGCCGAGGGTCAAGCGCCGCGCCGGCGCGGGCCGGCGCCGCGCCTCACCCGGCGGCGCGCGTTCCGTCCACCCCGATGTCGCGGCGGAGCACCTTGCCGTCGAAGTCGATCGCGCTCGCGGCGCGGAACGCGCGCTCCCGCGCCTCTGCGAGCGAGCCGCCCGCCGCGGTGACGGCGAGCACGCGGCCGCCCGCGGTCACGATCGCGCCGTCCCGCTCCGCCGTGCCCGCGTGGTTCACGAAGGCGCCCTCGACCGCGGCCGCGGCGTCGAGGCCGCGGATGGCGTCGCCGGTCACGGGCGCCGTGGGGTAGCCGCGCGCCGCGAGGACCACGGTGAGCGCGTGGCGGCCGGGGACGACGCGCGCCGCCCCGGGATCCAGCGCGCCCGCCGCGGCCGACGCGCAGAGCTCGGCGACGTCGCCCTCGAGGAGCTCCATCAGCGCCTCGCACTCGGGATCGCCGAAGCGGACGTTGTGCTCGAGCAGGATCGGATCCCCCGCGGGCGTGATCATCAGGCCCGCGAACAGCGCCCCGCGGAAGGGCCTCCCTTCCGCCCGCATGCCGTCGATCGTCGGCCGGAGGATCTCGCGCTCGACGCGCGCGGCCAGGGCGGGGTTGACGCTGGCGCTCGGCGCGAACGCGCCCATGCCGCCGGTGTTCGGCCCGGTGTCGCCCTCGCCGACGCGCTTGTGATCGCGCGCCGCCGGCAGGACGAAGATCGCCTCGCCGTCGCTGAGGGCGTGCACGCTGGCCTCCTCGCCCCGGATGGCGTCCTCCAGGATCACGGTCGCGCCGGCGTCGCCGAAGCGGCGATCCACGAGCATGTCCTTCGCCGCCGCGAGCGCCTCGTCGACGGTCGTCGCGACGACGACGCCCTTGCCGGCGCAGAGCCCGTCGGCCTTCACGACGATGGGGGCGCCGCGCTCGCGGATGATGCGGGCGGCCTCCTCGAAGGAGCGCGCGATCTGGAACGGCGCGGTCGGGATCCCGTGGCGCGCGGCGAACTCTTTCAGGAACGCCTTCGACCCCTCGAGGCGCGCCGCCTCGCGGCTCGGCCCGAAGACGGCGATGCCGGCGGCGGCGAGCGCGTCGGCGACGCCGGCGCAGAGGGGCGCCTCGGGGCCGACGACGACAAGGTCGGCGCGCTCGCGGACGGCGAGCCGGGTCGCCTCGTCGGGCGACAGGTCGGCGAGGTCGGCGCGGCGGATCGGGGCGCGGCCGGCGCCGCCTTGCGCCTGGGTGCCGGCGTTCCCGGGCGCCACAATGACCTCGGCGACCGAGGGCGATCGGGCGAACGCGCGCGCGAGGGCGTGCTCGCGCCCCCCCGAGCCGAGCACGAGGATGCGGCGATCTGACCGGCGTGGTTTCGCAGTGGAGCTCACGCACGCGCGCTACCACGCGGCGGCCCTCGCTGTCGAGGCGCCTCGCGTGGTCGACCGTCCGGGAGGGGCTCCGCGGCGCCCGACATCGTGATAGAAGCGCCCGCGCGGCTCAGCCAGGGCCGCGGGCGCGCATCGCCGGGCCTCCTCGCGGGGTGACCGGAGGGCGGATCCCTGAACATTCTGGAGGGGACAGCGGGCGCGGATCCCTGGGCATCGAGGGGGCAGCGGGCGCGGATCCCCGTCGTGGAGACGAGCGATGACTCACCGAGCTTCGTGGGATGAATACTTCATGCGCATCGCCGAGGTCGTCGCGTCGCGGGCGACGTGCGACCGGAAGCACGTCGGCGCGGTGATCGTGCGCGACAAGAGCATCCTCGCGACCGGGTACAACGGCTCGATCCGGGGGCTGCCCCACTGCGACGAGGAGGGGCACCTCATCGAGGACGGCCACTGCGTGCGCACGATCCACGCGGAGGCCAACGCGATCATCCAGGCCGCGCGGAACGGGGTGCGGATCGACGGCGCGACGGTCTACGTCACGGCCTCGCCTTGCTGGGGGTGCTTCAAGATGATGGCGAACGCGGGGATCTCGCGCGTCGTCTTCGGCGAGTTCTACCGCGACGAGCGCATCTTCCGGTTCGCCACCGAGCTCGGGATCGAGCTCGCCCCGCTCTCGCCGCGCGAGACGCCCGCCTGAGGCGTTGCGCGCGCGGGCGCTCGGTTGAGCGAGCCCTCGCGCAACTTGCGCGGCGTCTTGCGCAACGCTCGGGAAACGCTCAGGCCTTGCGCGGTCGCGGCAGCCCGTACACGCGGATGCGCTCCACCAGCGTGCGCCGCGAGATCCCGAGCAGCGCCGCGGCGCGCGTCTGGTTCCCCATGCACTGCTCGAGCGCCTGGACGATGCGCTCGCGCTCGTGGGCCTCCATGGTGTCGCGCAGCCGTGTGGGGCTCGCGCCCGCGCCGTCGAGCGCGCCCTTCGCGCCGTCGGGCACGCCCTTCGCATTCACATTCGCGTTCGGGGGCGCGGCGGCCAAGGCGGGCGCCTGCGACGGGTGCACCGGAAGGCTAGGCTCATGCGATGGACGGGTGGGATCGGCCAGGGGGGAAAGGAGCAGGTGCTCCGGCCCGATGGGCGCCCCGTTGGCGAGGATCACCGCGCGCTCGACCACGTTGCGCAGCTCCCGGATGTTGCCTGGCCAGCTGTGGCGCTGGAGCGCGGCCAGGGCCGCCGGGGGGAGCGGAACGGCCGCGGCGCTCGCCTCGCTCGGGAAGAGCTCCTTCGCCGTGCGCTCCGCGAAGAGCTGCGCCAGCGCCGCGACCTCCCCGGGCCGCTCGCGCAGCGGCGGGATGGTGAGCGTCACGCCGTTCAGCCGGAAGTACAGGTCCTGCCGGAACGCGCCGCGGCTCACCTCGGCCTCGAGGTTGCGGTGCGTCGCCGAGATGAAGCGGACGTCGATCTTCGTGGGGGTCAGGCCGCCGACCCGCATCACCTTCCGCTCCTCGATGACCCGGAGCAGCTTGGCCTGGATCGAGGGCGGCAGCTCGCCGATCTCGTCGAGGAACACCGTGCCCCCCTCGGCCGTCTCGAGCAGCCCCGGCTTCGCCCGGACGGCGCCGGTGAAGGCGCCGCGCTCGTGGCCGAACAGCTCGCTCTCGAGCAGCGACTCGGAGAGCGCGACGCAGCTCAGGCGCAGGAGGGGCCGGCCCGCGCGCGGCGAGGCCCTGTGGATCGACTCGGCCAGCACCTCCTTGCCGGCGCCCGTCTCGCCGAGGAGCAGGATGTTGATGGGGCCCTTCGCGACGCGCTCGGCCAGCTCGTAGACGGCGCGCATCGCGTCGTCCTTGACGATGACGTCCTTGCGCGCGCCCCGCTCGCCGTCCTTCCGCCGGAGGATGACGCGCGCGGCGCCCAGGTAGATCACGTCGCCGGGCGAGAGCTCGACGGCGCCGTCCCGCGCGGGCGCGCCCTTGCCGACGTCGATGAGGCGCTCGGTCGCCGCGCTGCTATGGCGGGTGCGCACGCGGGTCCCGTTGCTGCTGCCGAGGTCCTCGATCCGGAGCGGCGGGCCGAGGTGCAGCACCGCGTGCCGGCGCGACACCGAGGAGTCCGGGACGCAGAGGCCGGCGTCCTCGTCCCTGCCCAGGACGACGCTCCCGGAGCCCGGCAGCTGTCGCGTGCTCATCGAGCTCTGCGTGATGATCAGGACCTCGAGCGGGCCACCATCGCGGGAAAGAACTTCGGGCTCAGCCACATCGCACCCCAGAGTCGCGCCCGACGCCCGAGGACGCCCTTCCACTGCACGCGTGCGATCCGTCCCGGGGACCGCTGCGGCAGCTCGCGCAGGACGGTAGCCAGGACCGAGGGCGCGCCCTGCAGGCGGCTGCGTAGCACGGACGCGCGCGCAGGGCGACTGCTGTCGCGCTCGCTTTGCTCCCCCGGCTTCCGGCGGTGGCGCGGGACGGCGATCGTCGCCTTGCGGAGGCGGCGCGCTCCCGGCGCCGCGGCCCGGGCGGTAGAATTTCTGCGGATGATCGCGGGAGACCCATTCGGCTGGGTGGGCAGCACCCTGGGCGGCAAGCTGCTGGTGGACGCCGTGGCCGGGGAGGGGGCGTTCGGCGTGGTCTACCGGGCGACGCACCTCGGCTTCCAGGAGCAGGTGGCGGTCAAGTGCTTGAAATTGCCGGCGAATTTCTCGCCGGAAGAGCAGGCGTCGCTGCTCGACATGTTCGAGCGGGAGGCCCGGCTGCTGCACCGGCTCTCGCGCCGGACGACGGGCATCGTCCAGGCGCTCGACGTCTCCGCCGCGACCTCGCCGGAGGGCCACTGGACGCCGTACATCGTCATGGAGTGGCTCGAGGGGGAGACGCTCGCGCAGCACAT
>JAICEP010000052.1 GCA_025924095.1 Sorangium sp. | reverse complement strand
GTGAGCGCTCTGATACGGGCAAAACTTTACAACAATCGCAGGGTTATGTAACGTTCCGCCGGGCGCACCGCGCGCAGGCCGGCAGCCCATCCCGCGAAACCTCGGGAGACGCGGCGCCGGCGCGACGTCCGCCGGCGCGACAGCGCACCGCGGCAGTGCGAGCGACATTACGCCGGAGGGCGCGCAGTGATTCAGCAGGCAAGCGGACGCGGGGACGGCAGAGCACGGCGGCCTGGTCGGGCGCCGTCGACCGGCGCGACTCAGGGGGCTCCGTACCCCTCCGGCGTCGGCCCCTCCGGCGCTGCCTCTCCGTGCCCCGTGGGCGCTCACCGCGAGAGGCACGCTGATTCTGCGGGGATTTTCGCCGATCCAGGCCTCTCGCCGCGCGGCGTGGCCGCATCGCCGAGCTTGCGCACGGGATCGGGCGGCAGTTATAGTCGCCGCGCCTAGAGATTGTCGGGCTTCTGACGACGCTGAGAAAGGGACTTCGAGGATGCGTCATCTGCTGATGTTGGCGGCCGAGGGTGGTGGCGAAGGTGGGATGTGGGAGGCCATCAAGCACAATCCGACCTTCCTGATCGCGAACCTGGTCGTCTCGGCGGTCGTGGTGACGATCATCATCGAGCGGACCGCGTTCCAGCTGGGACGCTACCGCGTGAACTCCAAGGAGTTCTTTGCGCAGGTCAAGAAGCTGGTGGCGGCCGGCAACATCGACCGCGCCATCAAGCTGTGCGACGCGAGCGATTACCCGATCCTGCAGCTCGTGAAGGCCGGCCTGACCCACGCGAACAAGGGCGCGGACGAGATCGACGCCGCCCTCAGCGAGAAGCTGTCCGAGCTCAAGCCCGCCGTGGAGAAGCGGGTCGGCGCCCTCTGGTCGCTCGCGAACATCGCGACGCTGATCGGCCTCATCGGGACGGTCTCTGGCCTGATCAACACGTTCGCCTCCATCGCCGCCCAGGGCCTCTCGCAGGCCGACAAGCAGCGGATGCTCTCGAACGGCATCGCGGAGGCCATGTACAACACGGCGTTCGGCCTCGCCATCGCCGTCGTGTGCATGATCGCGCACGTCCTCCTCCATACCCGCTCCAAGAACATCCAGCACGATCTGGAGGCGACGACGGAGCGCGTCTTCAACCTGCTCACGATCAGCAGCAAGCCTGGCTACTAGCCCATGGCGGACCCGCAAGACGTCCCGCTCAGCTCGGCGCAGCGATCGAAGATCCGGCGCCTATCGCAGCCCAAGGAGCCCGACGCCGGGGAGGAGGCCGGCGAGCTCAACGTCGTTCCGTACCTCGACATCATCATGAACATCCTCATCTTCGTGCTCGCCAGCGTCTCGGTGACATTCGTGTCGTCGATCGACACGACGCCGCCATCCATCGGCGGGGGGAAGGTGCGCAGCGAGCTCTCCAGCAAGGCGTTGAACCTGTCCGCGTTCATCACGAGCCAGGGGATCTCGCTGAAGACGTCGAGCGGCAACATCGCGACCGGCTGCCAGGACGTCGGCAGCGGGGTCACGGTGCCGAAGACGAACGACAGCTACGACTATACCGCCCTCATGGCGTGCGCGAAGCGCCTCAAGAACGCCCGCCCCGAGTTCAAAGAGGAGACGCAGGTGACGATCACGGCGAACCCGGGCATCGACTACAAGACGATCATCGACGTGATGGACGCGCTGCGAAGCGACGACGGGGAGGTGCTGTTCCCGGAGGTCCACTTCGGAGTCGCCCGATGAGCGCCGAGCTGCCCCCCCCTCCGCCGCGGCCAAAGGCGAGCGTCGTCCGCTACAAGGCGGCCCTCCGGAAGGCGATCCGCAGGAACCGGCGGGAGCCGGAGATCGACTTCCTGAACATCACGGCGATGCTCGATCTGATGACGATCATCCTCGTCTTCTTGCTGAAGAGCGTGGGATCGTCGGCGGCATCCATCCCGCAGTCGAAGGATCTCACCCTGCCGAAGTCGGTGATGCAGTCCGAGCCCTCGCAGGAGGGCGTGGTCGTCATCGTCTCGAAGTCGCAGATCCTGGTCGGCGAGGATCCGACCCCGATCGTCGTGCTGCCCAACCGCGAGCAGCTCGCCCAGTCGGGCGTCGACGCGAAGTACAAGCGCAGCGGGCCGAACGATCTCTACGTCGTGCCGCTCGCGAACGCCCTCTCCCATGCGCGCGAGACGGACAAGGCCATCCGCGCCGCGAAGGGGCTCGACCCGTCGTCGTCCGAGGCGGTCATCGTGGCTGACGCGACCACGCCGTACCGCCTGCTGATCGAGGTCCTGTTCACCCTCGGGCAGAGCGAGTTCGGCAAGTACCACCTGATGGTTCTGAGCGGCGGTAGCAAGCAGTAGCCGCCTCCGGCCCTGCCGGCCGGCCGCCCCCGCAGCCGGTCTCCCCGCAACCGCGAGCGGCGCGCTCCCCCCGGCGCGCGCCGTCGTCCGGTCAGTCCACCGCGAACAGCTCTTCCAGATCGGCCTTGGTGAGCTTCTTGGCGCCGCCTGCGTCCTCGCTGAGGACAGAGGAGACGAGCTGGCGCTTCTTGTCCTTGAGCAGCAGGATCTTCTCCTCGATCGTGCCCGCGGCGATGAGCCGGTAAGCGGTGACCACCTTCGTCTGTCCGATGCGGTGGGCACGGTCGGTGGCCTGCTGCTCGACGGCCGGGTTCCACCACGGATCGAAGTGGATCACCGTGTCGGCCGCGGTGAGGTTCAGGCCGGTGCCGCCTGCCTTGAGGCTGATGAGGAAGACCGGCACGCTCGGATCGCCCTGGAAGCGATCGACGCGCTGCGGCCGGTCCTTCGTGGAGCCGTCGAGGTACTCGTACGCGACGCCATCCTCCTTCATCGCCTTCTCGATGAGCTTCAGCATCATCACGAACTGGCTGAAGACGAGCACCTTGTGCCCGCCCTCGACGGCGTTCGCGATGAGCTCGCGGACCGCGATGAGCTTGCCCGAGTCGTCGTCGCCGAACTCGCGCGGCAAGCCGAGCAGGCGCGGGTCGCAGGCCGCCTGCCGCAGGCGGGTGAGGCCCGCGAGGATCTGCAGCTGGCTCTTCGCGAGACCGACGCGCTCCACCTCGCCGAGGACCTGCGCCCGGACCTCGCGCGCGACCTGCATGTAGAGCGCCCGCTGCTCGCCGGTGAGATCGCAGATCTGGTCCATCTCGATCTTCTCCGGCAGGTCCTTGGCGACCTCCTGCTTCGTGCGGCGCAGGATGAACGGGTGGATCGCGGCGCGGAGCCGCTGCGCGGTCTTGTAGTCGCCCGCCTCGATCGGCCGCGAGAAGCGGGCCTCGAACTTGTCGAGCGAGCCGAGCAGGCCCGGCGAGACGAAGTCGAAGATCGACCAGATCTCCGACAGCCGGTTCTCGATGGGCGTGCCCGTCAGAGCGAGCCGGCGCTTCGCGCGGAGCCGCTTGGCCGCGGCGGCGGTGGCGCTCATCGGGTTCTTGATGTGCTGCGCCTCGTCGAGGATGGCGTAGGTCAGATCGAGCTGCGCGAGGAAGTCCTCGTCGCGGCGGAGCAGCGCATAGCTCGTGATCACGACCTCGGCGGCCTTCACCTCGTCGATCTGGTCCTTGCGATCCGCGCCGTGCCAGAGGGCCACCGAGAGCGAGGGCGAGAACCGGGCGAGCTCGCGCTCCCAGTTCGTGACGACGCTCGTCGGGGCGACGATCAGCGCGCGCATGTGCTTCTCCTCCTGCTTGACGGCGAGGAGGAGCGCGATCGTCTGGACCGTCTTGCCGAGGCCCATGTCGTCGGCGAGCACGCCGCCCGAGCCGATGTCATGGATGAACTTGAGCCATGACAGGCCGGCCTCCTGGTAGGGACGCAGCGTCGCCTTCAGGTTCCGGGGCCGCTTGGTGCTGCCGATCTCGTCGATGTTGCTGAGCTTGTGGAAGAGCTCGCGCGCGGAGGCGGTCACGTTCGAGCCGCTCGCGTGCTGGATCAGCTCGTGCACTCGCCCGGCCTGCGCGAGCGGCAGCCGGCCGCTCTTGCCGGCCGCCATCATCAGCTCGACCTCGCGATCGAGCATCGCGCGCACGGCGTCAGGGTCGAACGCGGCGAACGAACCGTCCTCGAGGCGGACGTAGCGCTTGCCCTCGGCGAGACAGCGGCGCAGCTCGTCGCGATCGACGCCCACGCCCTCGCTCTCGAAGCTGAGCTTGACGTTCAGCCAGTCCATCCCCGAGGTGACCTTGGCGAACACGCCGATCGGCCTGCCGCGCACCTGCGTGTCGACGAGATCCTCAGGGACGAAGAGGTCCCAGTCGTCGGGGAGCTCGGCGAGCCCCTCGGTCCAGAACGTGAGCGCCTGATCGCCGTTCGCGATGAAGCCCTGGCCGGTCTCGTCCGGCTTGAGCCCGAGGGCGAGCAGCTTGCTCGCCGCGTCCTGCTGCGCGGCGATGTCGACGCGGATGCAGCGGGCGCGCTTCATCCCCTCCTCGGGCGGCTGCACGAGGACCGGGGGCGACATGCCGTCGGCGCGCACGGCGACCACCGCGTCGCCGTACGCGGCGAACAGCGTGACGCGCGCCTCGATGAGCGAGCCGCCCGCGCGCATGCGGAACGTGGGAAGGAGGTCGACGACCTCGGCGATCTGGTTCAGGTCGGGCAGCTCGGCGCCGACCTCGAGGGCGATCTTGGGCAGCCCCTGCATGATGATGCGGGGCAGCTCGCTCATCGGCTCGCCAATGGTGGGCGAGCGGAGCAGGCGGCGCATCGCCGCGGGGGAGACGCGCTTGTCGAGGCGGCGCGCGAGCCCCTCCTGCGTGTCGATGTGCCAGCCCGGCCAGCCCTCGAACCACCCGCCTTGCAAGAGCGAGAAGCGGCGCTTGTCGTTCCCCCGCTCGAAGCTCGCCTTGACGATGATGGTGTCGCCGCCGACGGTCTCGAGGTCGAAGCGCGGCCGCAGGCTGTCCTCGCCGAAGCGGAGCTGCATCAGCGCCGGCTCGAGGAGCACGCGCTGGCCTTCCAGCAGCGGGAGCAGCTCGGCCACGTCCTCGCCGCGGATATCGACGGCCGGGTGGCGCGGGTTGCCGCTCTCGAACCGAGCGAGCAGCCGGAGCGCGTCCCGGTCGGGCGTCGGATAGAGCGCCTGCCAGGCGAGCGCCGCGGAGGGCAGCACCGGGACGCGCGCCTCGGCGTCGAGGACGGTGACGGTCAGCGCCCCCTGCCGGACGTGGAGGCGGAACTCCACGCGCCGGGCTCCGCTGACCCCTTCGGGCGGGAGCCAGGCGCCGATCCCGGTCTGCTTGGCCGTGGCGTCCAGGATCGGCGCCGAGAAGGCGACGCCGGAGCCCGGCGGCCCGTGGGTGCCGACGACGGTCGGGACCGGCACCGGCGGCGTGATCGCCAGCCGCCCGCGGCGGTCACGCCGGCGCACGCGCTTCAGGGCGTCACCGCCGGCGTGGGCGGTCTGCGGGACGAGCGCCGGGCTCGGCGGCTCGCGCCGGGGCTGCGCGCCTCGAGCCTGGTCGCGGATGCTGATGAGCAGCGCCGCGACATGCTTGCAATGCTGTCCAGCCTTCTGGAAGGCCGGACAGGAGCACTGCGACTGGATTCCATCGGGCGAAAGCTCGACCTTGACCGGATACGGTTCGGAGTCGGCGGCGCGGACGGTGCCGCTCGCCATCGTCTCGTTGATGGAGATGTCCTCGACGACGCGGCGGCGGAAGTACTCCAGCCCGCGGAGAAAAGTGCGGGCGCCAAGGAGCCTTCGCAGGCCACGATCGCTGAGGGTGGAGAGTGCGTCGGAGATCGGAGGCGGCACGTCGTGGGCTCGGGATACGGGTGCGGCGGCAATTCGCCGGGATGGATCGGGTGGACGGGAGCCGGGGCGGATCCCGCTGGATGAAGAACCGTCATCAGATGAAGAACGGCAAGAACACGATAGTCACGGCGGGGAGCATCTTGATGAGCACGTGGATCGCAGGGCCGGCCGCATCCTTGAGAGGATCGCCGATCGTGTCGCCCACGACAGCGGCGCCGTAGGTGGGGTTGTCCGCCCGCGCCCCCGTCTCGTCGACGAGGTAACGCCCACCGTGCGCGCCGGTAGCGATGTACTGCCTCGCATTGTCCCAGATCGCCCCGGTATTCCCCAAGAAGAGCGACCCGAGGACGCCTGCGACCGTCGCGGCCATGAGCAGGGCCGCGACTGAATCCGCCGCGACCAGAGGATTATCCTCCGTCCTTGCAAAGCGCAAGGCAAGTCCCACGACGACGGGGACCGCCACCGAGACGAGGGCCGGCGCGATCATATGGCGCAGCGCCGCCCGAGAGACCATCTCGACGCAGGGCTCGTGATCGCCGACGAAGCCCGGCGGCCGAGCCCGGGTCTGACGCCTCACCTCGTCAAGGACGCGGCGGCCGGCCTGGAGCACATTGCGGATGCAGCGGCCGGCCAGCCAGAAGACCAGGAGGATCCCGACCAGCGCGCCGAGGTAGACCTCGGGTCGGTCGAGGCGCACGACCATCGCGGTCGTCTCGCCGCTGCTCGGCGCGCTCAACGTCAGCGCGCGCCGCCGGGACTCGTCGAGGTAGCCAGCGACGAGCAGCAGCGAGGCGAGCGCGGCCACCCCGGCCGTGTACGCCTTCGTGAGCGCCTTGGCCGTGTTGCCGACCGCGTCCAGGACGAGGGTGCGTCCGCGCACGTCCGGCCGCTCGCGGGCGACCGTCAGGGCGACGATGCCACCCGCGTTGTCCACGATGGGGCCGAACGCATCCATGGCGAGGACGTAGCCCGCCGTGCCCAGCATCCCCATCGTGGCGACCGCGGTCCCGAACAGGCCGCCCCAGGCGAGCCCGGAGCGGGCGCCGAGCAGGTAGGAGCCGAAGGTCGCGCCGACGACGACGAGGAGCGGGAGCACCGAGCTCTCGAGGCCGATGGCGAGCCCGCGCAGCACCGCCATCGCGGAGCCGCTGCGGGCCGCCTCGGCGAGCTCGCGCACCGGGCGATGCCGCTGCTCGGTGTAGTACTGCGTCACGTGCAGCACGCCGATGCCCGTGACGATGCCGATGACGCCGCACGCGAAGAAGACCACCCAGTGAGCGCCGAGCAGCCACTTGGCAGCCCCGGCGATGCCGACGGCGTGCAGGATGGCCGTGACGTAGAGCCCTCGCAGGAGGGCGTTGAAGGCGTCCTCGCGGTCGTCGGTCTTGACGACCATCACGCCGAAGAGCGTCGCGATGAGACCGAACGCGCGGCTGACCAGCGGGAAGAGCACGACGGCGAGGGCGCTCGGGAGCCCGGCGTTGTTGCGGAAGAGCATGGCTCCGACCACCATGGCGCCCGCGTTCTCGGCGACGGTCGAGGCAAAGACGCCCGCCGCGCGCCCGGCGCAGTCGCCGACGGTGTCGCCGGCCAGGTCGACGATCGTGGCCGGGTTCTGCAGATCGTCCTCGTCGAGGCCGACCTCCGCGCCCGCGAGATCGGCGCCGAGGTCGGCCGCCTTGGCGAAGGTGCCGCCGCCGAGCTGCGCCATCAGGGCGGCGAAGGAGGCGCCGAGGGGGTAGCCGGCGATGACCCAGGGGATGGTCGGCGCTAGCGCGAGCGCCTCGGCCGGCTCGGATCCGAAGCCGCCGCGGAACGCGAGGACCGCGGCGAACAGACCGCCGAGGCCGAGCAGGCTCATGCTGACGACGAAGAGCCCCGACACGGCTCCCCCGCGGAGGGCGATCTGCAGCGCGAGGTCGAGCGAGCGGCGGGCGCCGCTCGCCGCGCGCACGCTGGTGCGGGGCGCGATCCAGGTGGCGACCCGGCCCGTCGCGACCGCGCTGGCCGCGCCGACCGCGAAGGAGAGCGTCAGCCAGACCCCGAGCTCCAGCGCCGGGACCGGGTTATTCTCCCCGGCGCGCCGGAGGAGGCCGTACGCGAGGAAAATGGCGCCGCCGAGCATCGCGGAGACCGCGCCGATCACGCTGCTCTGGCGGCGAAAGTACGCCTCGGCGACCCCCTGGATGATCGCGGCCACCCGCTGCATCTCGGGCTCGACCGCGGGGCGCGCGACGACCCAGCGAGCAAGGTAGACCGCAAAGGCGAGCCCGATCAGGCCGCCGCTGAGGATGAGCGCAAGCTCCGTCATGACGGGCGGACCGGGCACGCACCGTGGACGCGCTACCTCGGCCGGTGAGGGATAGTGCGGGCGGTGCCCGCGGAAGCGCCGCAGGAACCCACGCTGCAGCGGCGCACGCCTTCCCTACTCCGGCCAGGTGGGCCGTGCAAGCGAAGACGACGCGCGCAGCTCCCGGTCATTTCACGGCATTCGCGTCGCGTCCGACCACGTGGTCCAGGCGGATCTTCGCAGCGAGCGCGCCGACGCGCGCGTTGAGCTGCTGCAGCCGCGCGCGCGTGACCTCGGTCTCCGCGTCGACCACGTCGACGCTCGTGGCCCGCCCGGCCCGGAACAGCTCGGACCTGACGCGCATCGACTCCGCGGCCGCCGCGAGCTGGCGCTCGGCGGACTCGATGCTGCCCGCGGCCTTGCTCAGCTCGGCGTACGCCGACGCCACCTCGAGCCGGAGGGCGTCGCGCAGCACGGCCTTCTGCTCGGCGACCTGCAGGGTGCGGGCGTTCGCCTCGGCGGAGGCGGCCGCGGTGGTGAAGACGTCGTTGAGCACCCAGGTGGCGCGAACGCCGGCGGCCCACGTCATGTCGAACTGGTTCTGCGACGGAAAGACGCGCTGGTTGGGGTTCGCGTAGGTGAGGTCGGCGAACGCGTCCACGCGCGGGAAGTAGCCGGCCCGCGTGACCGCCTCGGCCTTCTCGAGCGAGTACTGCGTCTCGTCGAGGGCGCGGATCTCGAGGCGCTTCTGGAGCGCCTCCTGGAACAGCGCCGGGAGCGCCTCGGCGGGCGGCTTCGCGGGCGCGCTGCCCATCACGTCGATCCCGAGGGCGAGCGGCCTGTCCTGCGCCGCCCCGAGCGCGATCCGGATCTGGTCGTCCGCGACCAGGAGCGCGGTCTGGGCCTCGATGAGCACCTGCTCCGCGCCGGCCACCTGGGCTTCGAGCCGGAGCACGTCGGCGCGCGAGAGCAGCCCCACCTCGAAGGTGCGGCGCGCGTCCTCGACGTGGGCTCTGGCCTGAGCCACCGCCTCGCCTGCGACGACGACCTGGCCCTTCACGCGGACCCAGTTGAAGAATGCGAGCTTCGCGTCGGCCGCGGCCTGCAGCGTCTCCGCCTGCAGCTCGAGCTTCTTCGCGCTCTCCGCGTGCGAAGCCAATGCATACCCCTGCGAGAGGCGGAGCACGTAATCCGAGATGGGCACGGCGAGGTTGGCCGTGAGCGCGTACGTGTTCACCGCGTTGTAGGGTTCGATAGCAGGCTGTCCGCCCGGCCCCGGTATGCTCGCGAACAGGTCGGCGAGCGGGTTCTCGACCTCGGACAACCGGGTGTACGTCGCCGTTACCGTGACCCGCGGAAAGAAATTGACCATCGCCTGGTCGACCCTCGCCGATGCCGC
The DNA here is from genome assembly GCA_025924095.1 of Sorangium sp. Lineage (GTDB taxonomy): Bacteria > Myxococcota_A > Polyangia > Polyangiales > Polyangiaceae > Sorangium. The sequence continues at coordinate 8,750 of JAICEP010000052.1, read as the reverse complement.
GCGGAGGTCGGCCTGCTTGGCGCGGAGCGATGCGCGCGTCCGCAGCGCGGCCTTCGCGACGTCGTCCGGCGTCAGCCCTCCTGGCTGGGGCGCGAGCGCGGTGGCGAGCGGATCGGCCTTCGGCGCCGCCGGCTGCGCCGCAGCGGCGGGAGCCTGCGGTGGCTGCGGCTGGCCGGGGGCGGGAGGCGCCGGCGCGGGCTGCGGGGCGGCCGGCTGCGCGGCGGCGGGCGGTGCGATGAGCCCGAGGGCGAGCAGCCCGGCGAGCGTCGAAGCGAGCGAGAGGCTGCGTCGAGACGAGGGTGCGGTGCTTTTCATGACCGGTCGGTCACTTATGGGCGGTGAAAGCACCCGTCAAGATCGCAGGCGATCCCGCGCCACTGCGCATCGGCGATCGCTCGCTCCACCGTCCCACGACCGTGACCGCGCAGCCTGCGCTCTCGTCCCACGACGGCCGTGGCGGCGCAGGCGCACATGAACCCGTGATGGCGCCCCGCACTGTCCAAGACCGCGCTGGCACCGTGGTCTGACGTGTTCGTCATGCCGTGCCGCAATGGGCCAGGACAGCCGGGACATGGCGACCGGCTCCCGGGAGGGGCCCCCTCGTCCAAGGCAGCGTTCGTACCCGTTCACGCGCGTCGTGGACGGCAGAAATCCGTCGCTCACGCGGAGGCAACGCTTATTGCGGCGCTCGATCGAATGGAAGAACATCTCATCAAGTGGCCGCCATCTTGCTTGGCGGCTGACCGGAGGCCTCAATGCATAGACTGCTTGCATCGCGCTGCAGCTTCTCCCCGATGCTCGCCATCCTCGCGAGCGCATCATCGTTGGCCGCCTGCGCTCCCTGGGATCTCGGTGAAGACGAGCCCCCCCAGGTCGATGATCCCGGGAGCGTCGCGATCGCGGCGGAGCCGCCGCCCGCCATCAGCGGCGGGACGCTCGCCGTGAGCAGGAGCGCTGTCAGGGCCGTGGCCTCGGATCCGGATCGCGACCGGGTATGGATCGTCGATCTGCAGGCGCAGCAGCTGACCGCGGAGATCGTCCTGGAGAAGGGGGATGAGCCGGGCCGGGTCGTCGAGGACGACGCGGGGCGGTTCCACGTCGCGCTCCGCCGCGGCGGCGCGATCGTCACGGTCGACGCGGACAGCGGGAAGGTCGTCGAGCGGCGCGCGGCATGCCCGGCCCCGAGGGGGATCGCTTACGACGCGAGGACCGACGAGCTCCACGTCGCCTGCCTCGGCGGCGAGCTCGTGACGCTCCCGGCCGGCCCCGGAGACGCGACGCGCCGCCTGCAGCTCGATCGCGACCTGCGCGATGTCGTCGTGGATGGAGAGCGGCTCCTGGTCAGCAAGTTCCGTGCGGCTGAGTTGCTCACCGTCAACGCGGACGGCAGCGTCGCGGAGCGGCAGAAGATCCCGCAGTTCAACCTGTTCGGACAGGAGTTCGTTCCGACCGTCGCCTGGCGGACGGTCGGCCTGCCGTCCGGCGGCGTCGCGATGGTGCATCAGCGCGCCCTCATCGCGCCCGTCGAGATCGTCGAGGGGGGCTACAGCTCCGGCGGATGCGACGGGAGCATCGTGCACAGCACGGTATCGGAGGTCGGGACCCCCGATTCCGGCGACGGGCCGAAGGCGTCCCCTGCCCTCCCGTCCGCGACCCTCCCGGTCGATCTCGCGGTGTCGGCCGACGGCGCATCGTACGCCGTCGTCGCGGCCGGCACGAACGAGATCCTCCTCACCACCCCGACGACCTTGAACGCGAACATGGGCTTCGAGGGCGAGGGAACCTGCATCGATGCGCAGCAGCGGATGGCGGTGGACGGCGAGCCCACCGCCGTCGCGTTCGCCGGCGACGCCGTGATCGTGCAGACGCGCGAGCCGGCGGGCATCCACGTGCTCGGGATCCCCGGCATCTCCAGCAACCGCGTCATCACGCTCCCCGGGGAGAGCCGGAAAGACACCGGCCACGAGATGTTCCACCGGAACGCGGCCGGTCCGATGGCCTGCGCGTCGTGCCATCCGGAAGGCGGCGAGGACGGCCATACCTGGGTCTTCAACCCCATCGGGCCCCGGCGCACCCAGTTCGTGAGCGGCGGGATCCTCAACACCGCGCCGTTCCACTGGGACGGCGACATGTCGGGCATCGAAGCCATCATGGACGAGGTCTTCGAGCGCCGCATGGGCGGCGTGCACCAGGGGCCGCGCCGGGTGAACCTCTTCGCCCGGTGGATCGACAGCCTCCCCGCTCCGCCGGTGTCGCTGGCGCCCGACCAGGGCGCCGTGGCGCGCGGTGAAGCCGTCTTCCACGACAAGACCGTGGATTGCGCGCGGTGCCACGCGGGCGCTCAGCTCACGAGCAACGAGTCGTTCGACGTCGGCACGGGCAAGGCCTTCCAGGTGCCGTCGCTGGTCCGCATCGGCACGCGCGCGCCGTTCATGCACGACGGATGCGCCACGTCGCTGCGGGACCGGTTCACCAACCCCGCCTGCGGCGGCGGCGACCTGCACGGCAAGACGTCCCACCTCGCCGAGGACCAGATCGACGATCTGGTCGCCTACCTCGAGACCCTCTGACCCCCGCCCCACCGGCCCCCCGGCTGGATTTCCGCCGGGGAACCTGCCCGATCGCGCCCACCTCACCGCGAATGATGTAACGAGCGCCGAGCCGCGATATGCTGACGCGGCGTGAACGTCGCAGAAAAAGTCGCCACCCTCGAAGCGCTCCTCCAGCGGGTGCAGCGGAACACCGCTGCGCCTCGAACCCGGTCGCAGCTCCCGGTCTCCGCGGAGCTCGTCCCGCACCGCGGCGAGGCGCCCGGCGCCATCGCCAACGACACGGCGGGCGCGGCCTTGCCCGACGCCAGGTTGATCGCGGCAGATACGTCGCCGGCGAACGAAGCACGGCCGGCAGGGGCGGCCAGCGCGGTCGCCGTGGGCGGGCCGTCCGCGCCGCGCGCCCCCGAGCCGTTCCTGGACGACGTCGGCAGCATCGACGGTTCGGGCCTGCCCGGCGATGCACGCCAGGTTGCCGCGCCGCAGACCGCGGCCGCCGGCGTCGCGAGACAGCCGTCCGCGGCCGCGAAGGCGCCGCAGCAGCCTGCCGCGAAGACGCCGCCACAGCCTGCGGTGAAGACGGCCGCAGCGGCCACGCCCGCCGCGAGCGCAGCCAAAGCGCCGGCCGGCAAGCCGGCGGCCACGACCCCGGCGCGGATTCCGGCGCCGCCTCCCAGCTCCCCCGGGAAGTCGGCCGCGAGGCCCGGGGCCTCGCTCGATCCCCGGGTCGAAGCCCGTGACGCCGGCCCCCAGGAGACCTTCCGCCCGCCCGCGGAGCCCGCCGAGCCCAAGCCGAGAGAGGCGACCCGACCCGCGGCCAAGGTCACAGCGCCGGCCGCCAGGTCAGGCCAGGGCAGGGACGCGCTCGCTGCCGGTCCGGCAGTGCCCCCCGCCCGCGGCTCCAGCCCGCGCGCAGAAACGAAGCCTTTCTTCCCGCACGAGGACACCGCGGGAAGGACGAAGGTGGTGGAGAGCGACAGCGAGCTCTCGTTCGCGGGGCTCCTCCCCGACGAGCCGGCGCCCGCGCAGAGGTCGGCTGCAGCGCTGAAGATCCCCGCCGAGCGCAGGCCGACGCCGGAAGCCGCGGCGCACGAGGCGCGCGCCGAGCGCAGGTCGTTCCCCGACCGCGCCGAGGCGCCCGCCACGACCACGCCGGTCGGGAAGGACGGCGCCTTCGCGCTGGACGCGGTCACGGCCCGCGCGGCGTCCACCGCTGAGCCGGTCACCCCCAAGGCGGAGCCGGTCACCGCGGCCACACGGCGCGCGTTCGGAGAGCCTGCCACCGAGCGCGAGTTCAGCCGCGACATGGTCGACGACGAGCCGACCGTGATCCGCGGCATGCTCGAGGACGAGGCCACCGTCATTCGCTCTCGCCCCGAAGGCCTTGAAGACGAGGAGACGGCCGTGCGATCCGCGCGGTCCGAGGCCCAGGCGATCGCGCGCTCGGTCCAGGATCAAGAGACCATCGAGGCGCCGCCGGGGGTGCTGCCCAAGGACGCGAGCGAGGAAGCGGATCGCAAGTCCAGGTCGAAGCCGGTCGATCGCGATCTCCTCCCGAAGGTCATCACCAAGGACCCGCCCATCACCACGGAGCAGGGGCTGAAGCCGTCCGAGCGCGTCACCGCGCGTCCGCCCGCCGACGTCAGCGTCACCGATCGCCCGTCTCCGCGCCCGCGTTCCCGCGTGGGCATCCTCATCGCGGCCGTGGCGCTCCTCGTGGGCGGCGCAGCGGTTGCGCATCGGCTCGGGTTGTTCGGCTCCGAGCCCGCGCCCCTCCCGAACGTCGTCCCCGACACCACCCCGGGCGCAACGCAGGACGTGACGGAGCAGCCTCCGACGACGGCTCAGACGCCGACCGCCGCGCCCGCCGAGACCGCGCCCGCACCGGCGCCGGCCGAGACCGCGGTCGCACCGGCGCCGGCCGAGACCGCGGCGCCGACCGAGACCGCAGCGCCTGCCGAGACCTCGGCGCCTGCTGCGGGTAGCGCCGACGATCTGCCGCCGAATCGTGGCCATCTCTTGGTCAACTCGCCCCAGCAGGCATCCGTGTACGTGAACGGCTCGCTCGCCGGAAGTACGGGAGAGACGCTCGACGTGCCCTGCGGGACGCGTTACGTGCGGCTCGGCAAATTGACGACGGAGAAGGTGTCGAGCCCCGCGTGGCTCTCCTCGGGTCAAGCGGTCATCGTCGGCTGCCGCAAGAAGACGGTCCTGTCGATCGCGGCCACCGTGGCAACCCCGTCGCCGGACCGGCCGGCCAAGCGGAAAGCCAAGCCCGCCGGCACCGCCGCTCCTGACGACGAGGGCTCGGCGCCGGCCCCCGCCGAAGAGACCACGCCTCCCGCCTCGACGGCCGACCCCGCTCCGTAGCAACCCCCCCGCGCTGCTCTGCTCAAGAACCCCTGCCACCTCGAGGGCGGCCACACGCCCTGCAGGGGGGCAGAAGCGCGGTGCTAGGCTCGGCGCCCCATGGAATCCAAGACAGCTGCCCTACCCGGCGAGGCATGTGCGGCGGCGAGCGAAGCGGCGGGCTCGCCGGCGTCCGGCAGGACGACGAGCGCTGGACCTTTCCCGACGCGCAGTCCGGCAGGAGGAGAGCCCCTCGGCGACGTCGCGGGAACAGAGCCCAGCGCCGTCGCGATGATCGTCGAGAGGGCGCGGGCGGCGCAGGTCACCTGGGCCGAGATCCCGATCCGGGAGCGGGCGGAGCTCATCGCGAGGGTCAAGAAGCGCCTGCTCGCGCGGGCCGAAGAGATCGCAGCGCTCCTGCATCGCGAGTGCGGCAAGCCGATCGAGGAGGCCGCGCTGGCCGAGGTGCTGCCGAACGCCGATCTCGTCGACTACTGGACCCTGTCCATCGAGGAGCTGCTCGACGAGTCCCCCGTCGATCTCGACGCGCTCGCCTACCCCGGCAAAGTCGGCCGTATCCGGAGGGATCCGCGCGGCGTCGTCGCGCTTATCACGCCCTGGAACTACCCCGTCGCGATCCCGCTGCGCACGATCGTGCCGGCGCTGCTCGCGGGCAACGCTGTGGTCTTCAAGCCGAGCGAGGTCACGCCGCGCGCCGGCGCGCTCGTGGCGTCGCTGTTCGACGGGCTGCTCCCGGAGGGTGTCCTCGGCGTCGCCCAGGGCGGCAGCGACGTCGGCGCCGCGCTCATCGAGGCCGGCGTCGATCTCGTCGTCTTCACCGGCAGCGTCGCCACCGGTAAGAAAGTCGCCGTCGCGTGCGCCGAGCGCCTCGTCCCGACGTCGCTGGAGCTGGGCGGCAAGGACAGCGCCATCGTGCTGGACGACTGCGACCTGGAGCGCGCCGCGCACGGCGTCGTCTGGGGTGCCTTCACGAACGCCGGACAGAACGGCGCTTCCATCGAACGCGTCTACGTCGAGCAGGCGATCGCGGATCGCTTCATCGCACGCGTCGTCGCGCTCACCGGGCAGCTCCGGGCCGGCGTCGACGTCGGGCCGATGACGACCGCGCGGCAGGCCGAGATCGTGCGGCATCAGCTCGACGCGGCCGTCGAGAGCGGGGCGGAAGTCCTCGCCGGCGGCGCGCCGGAAGCTGGATCGCTCGCCTTCCCGCCGACGGTCGTCAAGATCGAGCGCGAGGACACGCCGCTGCTCCAGGACGAGACCTTCGGCCCCATCCTCCCCGTCATGGTCGTGAAGAACGCCGAGGAGGCGATCGCCCGCACCAACGCGTCACGCTTCGCGCTCACGACGAGCCTCTGGACCCGCGGCTACGAACGAGCCCACGCGCTCGCACGGCGGCTGCGCTCGGGCGTGGTGACGATCAACAATCACGGCTTCACGGGCGCGCTCCCGGCCGCTCCGTGGACGGGGACGGGCGACAGCGGCTCCGGCATCACGAGCAGCCCGCACGCGCTCTCGGGCCTGACGCGGCCGCGCTTCTTCCTCGAGGACCGCAGCAGAGCGAAGAGCGAGCTGTGGTGGTATCCTTATACTCCGGCGCTCCGGACCGTCGCCTTCGCGATGGCGCGGGCGCGAGGTGGAGCCGGGTTCTTCGGCCGCATCAGCGCCCTGGTCGAGCTCGTCGCCGCGTTCGCGAGGCGCCTGCTCGGCCGCTGATGCTGAGGCCATCGAGCGAAACGCATGCGCCCTCTGATCCTCCTCTCCAACGACGACGGCTACTCGGCCCCGGGTCTGATCGCGGTACGCGACGAGCTCGCCCTGCACGCCGACGTGGTGGTGTGCGCCCCCGCGGTCAACCAGAGCGCGACGAGCCACTCCCTGAGCCTGCACCGCGTCCTCCGGCTGCTGGAGGCCGCGCCCGGCGTGTTCGCGGTCGACGGGACGCCCGCCGACTGCATCTATGTCGCCCTCCACGCCGGCACGCGCGTGCTGCCGCGCCGCCCGGATCTGGTCGTGTCGGGCATGAACCACGGGCTCAACCTGGGCTCGGACATCTTCTACTCGGGCACCGTGGCCGCAGCGCGCGAAGGAGCGCTCCGCGGCATCCCCTCGATCGCGCTCTCCGCCGACGCGGGCGCGTCGCGCCCGGCCGCGGCGGCGCTCGGCGTGAAGCTCGCCCTCGCCCTCCACCGCGCCGCCGGGCCGGAGGGGCGCCGGCCGGCGCCGCTGCTCAACGTCAACATCCCCGCGGGCAGCAGCTGGCCCGTGCGCGCCACGCGCATCGGCGCGCGCCTCTACACCGAAGAGGTGATCTTTCGCCGGGATCCACGCGGGCACGAGTACCTCTGGATCGGCGGCGCAGGCGTGCGCCACGACCTCGTCCCCGGCTCGGACACCGAGGCCTACGACGAGGGCGCCGTCAGCGTCACCCCGCTGACGCTCGACCTGTTCGCGGCGCAGCACGAGGGCGTCGCGCGCCAGCTCGCCGCGGAGCTCAACGACGGTCGCACCGGCTGACGGCGCGCGCGTCGCCCTGGCAGCGCTTTCCGGCTCGGGTGCGCTCGCCTACGCTCGGCGCCATGTTCAACCACGACGCCCTGCCCTCCGAGCACGCGCTCCGCTACCTCAAGGCCCACCTCCGCAACGTCCCGGATTTTCCGAAGCCGGGCATCCTCTTCAAGGACATCACGCCGCTCCTCGCCGACCCGCGGGCGCTCCACATCACGCTGGATCTCCTGGCCCAGCGTTACATCGGGGAGCACGTCGACGTCGTGGTCGGCGTCGAGTCCCGGGGCTTCATCTTCGGCGGCGCGCTGTCGGCCCGGCTCAACGCGAGCTTCGTGCCCGTGCGCAAGCCCGGCAAGCTCCCGGCCGCGGCCGATCGGGTGGCGTACGCGCTCGAGTACGGCACGGCGGAGCTGGAGATGCACAAGGGGTCGATCAAGCCCGGCGCCAGGGTCCTCGTCGTGGACGACCTGCTCGCGACCGGCGGCACGGCCTCGGCCGCCGCGGAGCTCGCGCGCAAGCAGGGCGGCGAGGTCGCCGGCTTCGCCTTCGTCGTCGAGCTCGACGTCCTCGGCGGCCGGGCGCTCCTCGCCCAGCGCGCCGGCGACGCGGCCCGGGTCTACTCGATCGTGCACTTCGCCGCGGGCGAGTGATCGTTCAGTCCTGCCCCACGCCGACCTGCAGCTTGCGCGCGACCATGCGGCTCGCGCTGGTCGCCCGGGTCGGCCCGCCGACAGGGAACGTGATCACGACGGCGCCCGCCCCGCCCTTCGTGATGCCGCCGCCGTGCGCCCCCACGAGCTTGCCCAGGCTCGCCGCGTCGAGCGAGGCGCCGGCGCCTCGCAGCGCGTCGATCGGTCCAGCCCCTCGCAGCGCGGCCAGCGCCCCTCGATCGACCGCCGGCATCTCGGCGAAGACGCCGGACGCATAGACGAGCGCCGTCGCCGCAGCGGCCGGATCCGGGCCGCGGAACCAGGCGCCTGCGTCGTGATAAGGCAGGTGCGCGCAGCGCGCGTACAGGGCGCCGAGCTCAGCGCTCGCGCCATCGGCCATGCGGTCGGCGAGCGCGACGAAGCGCGCCCGGAGCGCGGGATCGAAGTAGGCCCGCGCGTACCCGCTAGAGAACCGCGCGGTGATCGCGCGCCACGACGGCGAGCGCCCCGCCTCCTCCTCGTCGAACCCGGGGACGATCTCGACGAGCCCGTCGGTGATCGCCGCGAGCTCGGCGTCGGCGGCCGCTGTCAGCTTCCCCTGGGAGATGAACGCGCCGAGCCCCACGGACTCGGCGGACAGGGTGTCCTGCCCCGCGGCGGCGGCGGCGGCGGC
>JAICEP010000051.1 GCA_025924095.1 Sorangium sp. | reverse complement strand
CTTGGCGCCAGAGCCTGCGCCGTTGGCGCGATCTCGCTGCTTGGATGGGCCGGCTGCGCCTCCCCCGATCCCCAGGGCACGGACCTCGAGGGCGACATCGACGGTGAGGTGGGCGAGGCCGCTCAACCCCTCTCGACTGTAACCTTCCGCTCCAGCTCGACAGCGACGGCGAAGAACGTGGCCTCGTTGGCCGTCGCGAGGCCGGCGGGCGTCGTGCAAGGCGATGTCCTGATCGCGCGCGTCGCCAACCGGGACCACGTGGAGGCGGTGATCGCGCCGCCGGCGGGATGGACGCTGCTCCGCTCGGATCAGAGCGCGTCCGCCATCAAGTCATGGGTCCTCTGGAAGGTGGCGACCGGCGCGGAGCCCGCGAGCTACTCCTTCGGCTTCGACGTCTCTGCCTACGTGGCGGGGAGCATCGTGGCGTTCAGCGGCGCCGATCCCGCGAACCCGATCGACGCGGTGAGCGGCCAGAAGAACGGCAACTCGGCGACCCTGGCCGCGCCCGCGGTCACCACGACGGCGGCGAACGGCGTCGCGGTCTGGTTCGGCACGCAGGTCTGGGCGGGCTCGGCCTGCCCGGCGAGCCCGATCCAGCCGCCCTCGGGCTTCACCGAGCCCTTGGACACGTGCCTCCTCTCGTCGTCCACGGGTCTCCTGTTCGACGCGGCGTACGCGCCGCTCGGCGCTGCGGGCGCGCAGCCGGCGTGGAGCGGCACCTCGCCGTTCCCCAACACGAACACCGCGCAGGTCGTCACGCTGAGGCCGGCCGGCGCCCCGAGCTGCTCCGCGGGCGATACGTTCGCGAGCACCTACACCACGCTCGGGAAGCTGGCCTCGACCGACATCGTCGAGATGTCCGGGCTCGCCGCGAGCCGCGTCAACCCGGGCATCCTGTACGCGCACAGCGAGAACAACGCGAACTTCGTGGCGATCAACAAGACCGACGCCGCCCTTGTCGTCGGGAACTACGTCGCCGGCGTGCTCCCCTGGGACTGGGAGGACATCGCGACCGGCCCGTGCCCGGCGGGGAGCTGCATCTTCATGGCAGACATCGGCAAGAAGAGCGGGCATCCGCCGCCCGAGCCGACGACCTTCGCCGTGTACCGCATGCGGGAGCCGAACCTCGCCGCGGGTGAGACGAGCGGCACGGTGTCTGGCGACAGGTTCCCCTTCCAGTATCCGGACACGCCGCAGAACGCGGAGGCGCTCATGGTGCACCCGACGACGGGGGACATCTACGTCGTCACGAAGGTCGGCACCACAGGGCTCAGCAAGGCGTACAAGTTCCCCAAGCCGCTTCCGGCGCCCAACACCATGTCCACGCTGATTCACGTGGCAGACCTCCAGATCCCCCTGGGCGCGGACGAGAACGCCCGGTCGGTCACCGCCGGGACCATCCATCCGTGCGCCAACCGCTTCCTGCTGCGCACCTACCGGGCCGTCTACGAGTACCGAGCGCCTGCCGGAGGGAGCTTCGAGTCCGCCTTTGCGGCGTCGCCCGTCGCGCTCACCGACACGGCGGAGGGGCAGGGCGAGTCCATCGAATACGATGCGGACGGCTCCGGATATTTCACGATGACCGAGAGGGAAACTGCGCCGTACGCGCTGAAGCGCGTCGCTCGCCAGTAGGACGAGACGGAGGACCACACCGCGGACCGCTCGGCCGCTCCTCGGCCGAGATCCGCTGGAGATGTCCGAGCCGCCGCGCCCGGGCGCCGTCGCGGCGGGCGTCCTCGGGCTCGAGCTCGCCTGGTGGAGGGCTCAGTCGTAATACTCGTTCCCCAGGTGCGTGATGGGCTCTTCCCCCATCATCCAGCGCAGCGTGTTCTTGAGCTTCATCGACTGGATGAACAGGTCGTGCTCCGGGGTGAGCTCCGGCGCCGTCATCGGGCTCTTGAAGTAGAAGCTCAGCCACTCCTGCGTCCCGCTGAACCCCGCCCTCGCCGCGAGGTCCAGGAACAGCGCCAGATCGAGCACGATCGGCGCCGCGAGGATCGAGTCCCGGCAGAGGAAGTTCACCTTCATCTGCATCGGGTAGCCGAGCCACCCGAACAGATCGATGTTGTCCCACCCCTCCTTCGCGTCCCCCCGCGGCGGATAATGCTCGATCCGCACCTTGTGGTAGAGCTTCGAATACAGCTCCTTGTAGAGCTCCGGCTGGAGGATCTGCTCGAGCACGCTGAGCTTCGAGGCCTCCTTCGTCTTGAACGAGTCCGGGTCGTCCAGCACCACGCCGTCGCGGTTGCCGAGGATGTTCGTCGAGAACCACCCCGAGATGCCGAGCATCCGCGCCTTGAGCGCCGGCGCGATCACGGTCTTCATCAGGGTCTGCCCCGTCTTGAAGTCCTTGCCTGCGATCGGCACCCCATGGCTGCGCGCGAGCTCCCACGCCGCAGGGAAATCCACGGTCAGGTTCGGCGCCCCGTTGGCGAACGGGACCCCCTCCTTGAGGCACGCCCAGGCGTAGATCTGCGAGTTCGAGATGGCCGGGTGATTCGACAGGAGCCCCGCCTCGAACGCGGCCGCCGAGCGGTGCACCTCCGACGGCGCGATGAAGATCTCCGTCGAGCCGCACCACACCGCCACAGCCCGGCTCGCCCCGCTCGAGCGCACGAAGCTGCGGATGTCGTCCCGCACCTGCTCCACCATGTCGGCCTTGCCGCGGCCGGTCTTCACGTGCGAGCCGTGCAGCCGGCGCACATAGTCCGGGTAGAACACCGCCTTCATCGGCGCGATGCGCGCGAGCTCCTCGCGGACCGCATCGAGGTGCGACGCCTCGAGCACCTTCGCCTCCACCGCCGCCTCGTGAGCGTTGTCGGGGAAGATGTCCCAGCCGCCGAACTCGAGATCATCGAGCGACGCCAGCGGGACGAGGTCCTGGATCTTCGGAGAGCGGTGCTCCGTCCGCTTCCCCAGCCGGATCGTCCCGAGCTGGGTCAACGCCCCCACCGGCGCGGCGACGCCGCGCCGCGCGAGCATCACGCCCGCGATCGTCGTCGTCGACACGGCCCCGAGCCCCGGGAGGAGCACGGCCAGCTTCCCCTGCGGCTTCACCAGCTTCTGCGGCTGCTTCATCAGAACCTCTCCTCGCTCGATCCAGCTCAGCCGTTGGCGGCCCGGGGCAGCGGCGTGTCGCTCTCCGACCCCGCCAGCGCAGGCGCGTGACGGCCCAGCCCGAGCACGCTCCGGAAACCCTCGATCGTCCGGCGCAGACCCACCCGCAGCGGCACCTTCGGCTCGAACCCGAGCACCCGCTTCGCGTGATCGATGACCGGCTGCCGCTGCCGCGGATCGTCCTGCGGCAGCGGGCGGAACGCGATCCGGCTCCGGCTCGCGGTCAGGTGAATCACCTCCTCCGCGAGCTCCAGCACCGTGAACTCCTCGGGATTACCGAGGTTCACGGGGCCCGCCTCGGTGGGGTGCTCCATCAGCCGGACGATCCCCTCGACGAGATCGTCCACGTAACAGAAGCTCCGGGTCTGGGCGCCGGCGCCGTAGACCGTCAGATCCTCGCCCCGGAGCGCCTGGACGATGAAGTTCGACACAACGCGCCCGTCGTCGAGCGCCATCCGCGGACCGTAGGTGTTGAAGATCCGCGCCAGCCGCACCTCGACGCCGTGACGACGGTGGAAGTCCATCACCAGCGACTCGGCGCAGCGCTTCCCCTCGTCGTAACACGAGCGGATCCCGACCGGGTTCACCGAGCCCCTGTAGCTCTCCGGCTGCGGGTGGACCTCGGGATCGCCGTACACCTCGCTCGTCGACGCCTGGAAGACCCGCGCCCCGCGGCCCTCGGCGAGCTTCAGCGCGTGGTACGTGCCGACCACGTTGACCAGCGTGGTCCGCACCGGATCGCGCTGGTAATGGGGTGGGCTCGCCGGCGAGGCGAGGTTGTAGATGCGGTCGACCTCGACGTCGTACGGTCGGGTGACGTCGTGCTCCACCAGCCGGAAGCGGCGATGGGGAAGGAGGTGGGCGACGTTGACGTGGGATCCGGTCGAGAGATCGTCGAGCGCGACGACCTCGTGGCCGTCGCGGATCAGCCGATCACAAAGGTGGGAGCCGACGAAGCCGGCGCCCCCGGTCACCAGGATGCGCAGCGCAGCGCTCATGTCTCTCTGACCTCCTTTCCCTGCTCCTCGAGGAGCTCCCGGGCGTATCTCTCCAGCGCCTCGGCGCGGTGCGCCGCGGTGTGCCGGGCGAGCACGCGCTCGCGCGCCCGCTGCCCGATCGCGATCCGCTCCCGCTCCGGGAGCTCGCGGAGCAGGCGGAGCGCCTCCTCCGGGGAGCGGGCCACGAGGATCTCCTTGCCCGGCTCGAAGAGCTCGGCGAGCCCCGGCCAGTCGTCGCTGATCACCGGCACGCCGCAGGCCGCCGCCTCGAAGAGGCGCACGCTGGGGGAGTACCCCGCCTCGAGCATGTCCTGCCGCGTGACGTTGAGCGTGAAGCGCTGCGCGCCGTAGAAGCCGCGGTGCTCGCCCGGCGGGACGTGAGCCGTCCTGTCGACGTTCGCCGGCCAGTCGATGTCCGCCGGGTACTGCGGCCCCGCCACCACGAAGCGACCCTGCGCCCAGCGGCGCGCCGGCTCGACAAGGAGGCGATCCAGCGTGGGCTGGCGATCGGGGCTGTAGGTGCCGAGATAACCGAGATCCCACCGGGGCGAGATGCGCTCCGGGAAATACTCGTCCGGATCCACGGAGCAGTAGAGCGGGCGCGCCCGCTTCGCCCCGTAGCGGCGCTCGAGCCTCTCGAGCGTGGGGCCACCGGTGAACGAGAGGTACAGGTCGTAGCGCGGGATCAGCGCCGGAGACAGGTACTCTGTGTCGCCCCGCTCGAGCTTCCTGAGCGTCACCGGCGTGTCGATGTCGTAGAACGCGGTCTTCCCGCGCGCCGCCTCCGTCACCCAGGCGCCGACCTCGACCCCGTCGGGCACGTAGGAGCCGACGACCACCAGGTCCGCGTCGCGCACCGCGTCCCCGAAGCGCGCGCGGAGGTCGTCGAGCCCCTGGTAGAGCTCGGTCCGGCCGTACGGCGGGCGCGGGAGATCGCGGTTCTCCGCGTAGAACCAGAGGTCCCGCTCGAGGAACAGCGCGCGGTGCCCGCGCTGCGCCAGCCGCTTGAGGAGCCCGCGGTAGGTCGTCGCGTGGCCGTTGCCCCACGACGAGGTGATCGACAGGCCCAGGAAAACGAAGGAGATGGGCTTCACGGCGCGACCGCGGTGAGGGTTGCGTCGTCGGGGCGGGCCAGCAGCGCTTCGACCTGCTTCGCCCGCTCCGCGTAGGTGTGCTCGGCCAGCACGCGCTGCTTCGCCGCCTGGCCGATGGCGCGGGCCCGCGCGGGCGTGAGCGCCCGGAGGAGCTCCGCGACCTCGTCGCCGCTCCTGGCGACAAGCACCTCGCGCTCGGGCTCGAGGAAGAGCTCGATCCCCTCCCATGCGTCGGTGATGAGGCACGCGGCCGCGCCCGCGGCCTCGAAGACCCGGGTCGCCGGGGAGAATCCCACCGACGCCATGCTGTCGCGGGCCACGTTCAGCACCGCGCAGGCGCTCGCGTTGAAGGCGTTGTGATCGGCCGTGTAGACGTGCCCGACGTACCGGACGTTCGGGGGCATCGCCTTGTCCTGCCAGCCGCTGCCGCCGAGCAGGAACCGGAGCTCGGGGAGCGCGGCCGCGGGCCGCAGGAAGAACTCCTCCACGCGCCGCTCCCGGTCCGGGAGGCGGTTGGCGAGGAGCGCAAAATCGCAATAAAATCGCGGATTTGGCGCGGTTTCGAAGTGCGTCTCGGGGTCGAGCGCGTTGTAGATCGGCACGCAGCGCCGGGCGCCGAGCGCCTCGTAGCCGCGCACCACGGGGTCGCCGCCGCCGTAGGTGAAGACGAGGCTGTAGCGCGGGATCTGGGCGCGGAACGGGTCCGACGGGCTCGTGCGGACCCGCTCGAGCGTGGCCGGGGCGTCGACGTCCCAGAAGACGGTCGTCAGCCCCGGCCGCTCGAGCGCGGCGACCTCGGCCTCCAGGAGCTCGTCGAAGACGCCGACGCCGCTGGCCTTGACGACCACGTCGGCGCCCCTCGCCTGCTCGACGAGCCGCCTGGGCTCGGCGGCGTCGGTGCCGGAGTAGACAACCACGCGGGCCCACGGCGGATCCTCGATGTCGCGGTGCTTCTGCCGGTCGTAGGCGTCCGGCTCGTGGAAGGTGACCCGGTGCCCTCGCGCGGCGAGGGCGCGGAGGATGCCGCGGTAGTAGGTGGCGGCTCCGTTCCAGTAGGCGGAGACGAGGCTCGATCCGAAGAAGGCGATGTCGAGCTGTCGACTCGAGGCCGGGCGTCGGTTGCATTGGTTGCGTCGGTTCATGACGTGGCTCGCTGGGTTGTGACGGCGGGCACGGTGCGATCGACCTCGATGCCGAGGTCGGCCGAGATGCAGAGGAGCTCGTTGACGCGGTGAGCGCAGGTGTGGCGGGCGAGGACCGTCTTGCGCCCCCGCTCCGCCAGCTCGGCGGCCATGGCGGGCTCGGCGAGGAGGGCCGCGAGGTGCTTCTTCATCTCCGCGCCGTCCCGCGCGACGAGGTAGTCGAGGCCGGGCGAGAACAGCGCTTCCGCGTCGCTCCACGGGGAGCAGACGAGCGGGATGGCGCAGGCCATGGCCTCGAACGGCCGGATGGTCGGGATGCCCGGGAGCGACGCGACGTAGGGCCGCCTCGGGACGTGGACGGTCACCCGCGCCCGCGCGAACGCGTCGGGCGCGCGGTGGTTGGGGAGCCAGCCGCGGTGCTCGATCCCGGCCGCCTCGAGCGCGGCGCGGGCGTGCTCGGGGTAGCGCACGCCGTGCACGCGGGCGGAGAGGCCGAGGGCGCGCGCCGGGCCGATCAGGAACTCGTCGAGCTCGCGGGTGCGCTCCTCGTCGCCCCAGTTGCCGATCCACACGAGATCACGCTCGGGCTGGAGCTCGCGGCGCGGGCGGAAGACCCGGGTGTCGGCGGCCTCGTGCCAGATGAACGCCCGGCGGACCCAGCGGCGAGCGAGGTAGATGTCGCGGATCACCCGGCCGAAGGCGAGGACGCCGTCGTAGTGGGTGAGGTCGTAGCGGGCCATGGCCCCGGGGTCGGTGACCGACCGGTGGTGCGTGTCGTGGAAGAGCAGCCGGTACGACGCGCCCGTCCGGTGGGCGCCGATGCGGGCGACAAGCTCGGGCTCGCTCCACTCGTGGACGATCACCAGCGCGGCGCCCTCGAGCGCCTCGTCCAGGTCGAGCGAGGCGAGGTCGTAGCGGATCGGGTCGACGTGCGGATAGACCTCCCGCACCTCGCGCAGCGGGGCCTCGCCGTGATCGGCGACGAGGTTCTGGAGGCTCCACGCGTCCCGCGGCTCGAAGACGAGGATCTCGTGCCCGCGCTCGGCGAGCTCGGTGACCACGCCCCGGAGGAAGTGCGCGTTCCCGTGGTTCCAGTCGGACAGCAGCGAGTGGCAGAACAGGGCGATGCGCATGGCTCACTCGTCTCCCGCGGCGGCGGTATTCGGCATCTCGCGCATCTCGCGCGTCTCGCGCGCCGGCGAGCGCTTGTTCCTGGAGCTGTCCCGGAGGAGCTCGCCGTAGAGGTGCAGGTAGCTCCGGGCCATCCGCCGCGGCGAGAAGGCGAAGGCGCGGGCGCGGGCGCGCGACGCCATCTCCTGGCGCTTGCCGGGATCGTCGATGAGCGCCTGGAGCGCGCTCCGGAGGGCCTCTGTGTCTCCGGGATCCACGTAGAGGGCCGCGTCCCGCCAGACCTCGCGCAGGCTGGGGATGTCGCCCAGGACCAGGGCGCAGCCGGAGAGCGCCGCCTCCAGGACCGACAGGCCGAAGGGCTCGTAGCGGGCCGGGTGCGCGTAGATCGACGCGCGGGCGAGCGCGGCGGCGACGCCGGACGGCGAGAGCACGCCGAGGGGATGCAGCGACGGGATCGGCCGCGCGCCCCCGCCGGGGTGGACGTCGCTCCCGGCCACCTGGAGGGGCCAGGGCAGGTGAGGGGCCACCTCGCCGAGGGCCGCGATGTTCTTGGCCTGGTCCCAGAGCCGCCCGACCGCGAGGAGGAGCTCTTCCTTCGGGCGCGGGGCGAACCGGTCGGGATCGACGGCGTTGGGGATCACCACCGTCCGGGCGCCCCGGAAGGACGCGAGCGCGCCGTGATGGCGCACGAGGGCGTCGAGCATCGCCTGGGTCGGCGCCACGACCGCCGACGCGGCGGCGAGCCCGCGGGCCACCTCGCGGCGGTAGCGATCGTACTGCGGCGGCGCCTCCCCGCCGAGGACGGCGGCCCACCAGGAGAGGACGCACGAGTGGGCCACCACGAGCTTCGGGGCGCGGAAGCCGAGGGCGCCGTGCGCGTAGCCGTTCAGGTGGATCACGTCCGGGCGGGCGCGCTCCTCGACCTCGAGGAGCCAGTCCCCGGCGCGGGCGACGTCGTCCCAGGGATCATCCATCCACTCGAGCCGGAAGGAGCTCTCGACGACGGAGAGCCCGGGCACGCGGCCGGCGGCCTCGCGCTGGGGCACCGAGAGCGGCCCGCCCATCGTGGCGAGCGACGTCCGGACCCCGCGCTCCGCGAGCGCGCGCGCGAGCTCGAGCGCGTAGGAGAAGACGCCGCCGACCGTGTCGGCGGTCATCAGGACGGAGCCGGGGGCGCGCAGGGCGTCAACCATGGCCGGGCGCGGCGAGCTCCAGCTCCGAGAGCGGGAGAGGGCGGCTCTCCTGGAGGTCGCTGAAGTGGTCGAACTGATCGAGGTAGTGCGTGACCGAGCGCTCCCACGCCTGATCGTCGGGGCTGCCCCAGCGCATCGTGTAATCGGGCGAGCCCGGGTAGGGGAACATCGGCACCGGCTCGTTCGCCCACACCCCGTGCCGCCGGAGCCGCTCCCGGAAGGCGGTGACGTCCGCCGGGTCGTCGGTCCGCGACTGGATCAGGTTCGCCTGGACGAAGGGGACGCTCTTCTTGGCGTGGATCAGGAGCTCGCTGAGCTGCTCGGTCGAGAGCTTGCAGTGCTTCGCAAGGAGGCTCCTCCCCTGCTTCGTGATGCTCTCCACCCCCGCCTCGATCGAGACGCACCCCGCTTTCCCGAGCAGATCGAGCGACTCTCGGTTCCAGTTGTCGATGCGCATCTGGACGCCGAACGACACCGGGCGATCCACGAGCGCCTCGAGCAGCGGGCGGTCGGGGAGGAAGATCTCGTCGATGAAATAGACGTAACGGACGCCCTGCGCGATGAGCCCATCGAGCTCGTCGAGGAGCGCGGGGAGAGGGCGCTTGCGGTGGCGATCGCGGAAGTTGTCCTTCGCGCAGAAGGTGCAGTGGTACGGGCACCCTCGGGACGCCTCGACCTCGGCGCCCGGCCCGACCGGCGTGGTGTCGAAGCGGTGGTGGTGGTGGGCGTGGCGCGCGACCGTCGCCTCGTCCCAGCGGAGGGCCGGGAGCCGGCCCATGTCGGACGCGCGCGGCCCGCCCTGGACGCGCGTCTCCTCGCCTTCCACGTACGCGATCGAGGCGATCTCGCCCCACCGCGCGCGGGGGGGGAGCTCGGCGAGCTGCACGAGCACCTCCTCGCACTCGCCCATCACCACCGCGTCGACAGCGAGCTTGCGCAGGGTGGCGCGGGGGGTGGTGGAGGCGTGGGGGCCGACGGCGAACCGGAGGCCCGGCAGGTCGCGCAGCGCGTGGAGCGTCTGCTGGGGGACGCGCAGCTCGGGCGGGGCGCAGCGCCAGAAGAGGTAGCTCGGCGCGGTGGTCACCACGATGGCGTCGGGGCGGAGCGCGGCCACCTCGTCGCGGACGGCGTCCTGCGACAGATTCCGGGCCTGGGCGTCGACGATCGTCGCCTCGTGTCCGGCGGCCTCGAGCAGCGCCCTGGCGTAGCCGTACTCGAGGGGCAGGTGGGGCTCGCGGCAGCCGAAGTAGATGCTCCCCTCGAAGCTCCAGGGCGGGTTGATGAGCGCGAGTCTCACCCGGCGCCCTCCATGCAGAGCTCCTCGGTCGCCTGGCCGGCGGCGGCCTTGCCGGCGCCGTGCATCTCCCGCAGCCAGCCGTACAGCTTGCGCACGCCCTCGCGGGACTGGACGCGCGGCCACCACCCCGTCACGGCGTTGAACCGGCGGCAGTCGGAGACGTAATAGCGCTGATCCCCGGGCCGCCACGCCTCGAAGCCGGTCGCGGGGCGCTTGCCGTCGAGCTCCTCGATGAGATCGAGCAGCTCGAGCAGGCTGAGGGTGTTCTCCGGGCCCCCGCCGATGTTGAACGCCGACGCGGAGAGCTGCCGGATGTTCTTGCGGGCGAGGAGGAAGGCGTCGACGAGATCGTCGATGAACAGCACGTCCCGGACCTGCATCCCGTCGCCGTAGAGGGCGATCGGCTCGCGCCGGAGCGCCTGGAGGAGGAAATGAGCGACCCACCCCTGGTCCTCGGTCCCGAACTGGCGAGGTCCGTAGATACAGCTCATCCGGAACACCGCCGCGGGGAGCCCGAAGGTGCGGGCGTAATCGATCACGTACTGGTCCGCCGTGCCCTTCGAGCACCCGTACGGGCTGTGGAAGTCGAGCGGGCGGGCCTCCGAGATCCCGGAGGCGCGGAGCTCCGGGTCCTCGGGCTCATGGTGCCGATCCCTGCACCGGAGCGGGACGTCGGGGAGGCCGCCGTACACCTTGTTGGTGGACGTGAAGAGGAGCGGCGGCGGGGCGCTCTCTGCGCGGAGCGCCTCGAGGACGTTGAGCGTCCCCCGGGCGTTGATCTCGAAGTCCTCCACCGGCTGGACAAGGCTCGTGGTCACCGCGACCTGGGCGGCGAAATGGAAGACGCTGGAGGCGCGCCGGACCGCATCGGCGACCGCGCCGGCGTCGCGCACGTCGCCGGTGATCAGCGTGACGCGGTCGCCGTGGACCCGCTTCAGCCAGTCCACGTTGCGCGCCACGGAGGGCCGCGAGAGGTTGTCGAAGAGGATCACCGACTCTCCCGCGAGGAGCAGGCGGTGGGCCACGTTCGACCCGATGAAGCCGGCGCCGCCGGTGATCAGCGCCGGGCGCGCCGGCTCCCCGGCCGCGGCGCTGGAGTCGCGAGCCCCGGCGCTCATACCGTGAGCCCCCGGGACTCCAGCTCGGCGCGGGCCTGGGCGACAGCGTCCTTCGCCACCTGCCCCTCGAGCCAGCCGGCGAGATCGCGCAGCCCGTCCTCGAGGGTGACCTGGGGCTCATACCCGATCTTGCGCCGCGCCGCGCTGATGTCCGCGAAGCAGTGCCGGACGTCGCCGAGCCGCGATTTCCCGGTGATCTCCGGGTCGATCCGGTCCTTCCCCATCAGCTTGCGGACGAGCTCGGCGACCTCGCGCACGGGGGTCGACCGCCCGCTGCCGATGTTGAGCACCTGGCCCACCGCGGCGTCGGCGCCGAGGACCCGGACGCAGGCGCGCGCGATGTCGGCGACGCTCACGAAATCGCGCCGCTGCAGCCCGTCCTCGAAGATGAGGGGCGGACGATCGTTGAGCAGCCGGGAGGCGAAGATGGCGAGGACGCCGGTGTACGGGTTGGAGAGGGCCTGGTGGCGGCCGTAGACGTTGAAGAAGCGGAGGGCGACGGTCGGGATGCCGTAGGCGCGCCCGATCGTGAGGCAGAGCCGCTCCTGGTCGTACTTGGAGAGCGCATAGACCGACTCGAGCGCCGGCGTCTTGGACTCGGGGGTCGGGACGGGCACGAGCGCCTCCCCCGCCTCGCTCCGGACCTCCCAGTCGCCGCGCTTCAGCTGATCGAGCGGGCGGCTCGTGCCGGGGAGGACCGCGCCCGAGGCGGTCCGGTAGAGCCCCTCGCCGTACACGCTCATGCTGGAAGCGACGATGAGCCGGGAGACCGGTCTCTCGGCGACCTCTTCCAGGAGCATGGCGGTGCCGACGTTGTTGACCGAGGTGTACTCCTCGATCTTGTACATGCTCTGTCCGACCCCGACCCTGGCCGCGAAGTGATACACGACGTCCACGCCGTGCAGCGCCGACTTCACCGCGCTCCGGTCGCGGACGTCGCCCACGATGAGCTCGACTTCCGGGTTCAGGTAAGCCGGGCGCCGGCGCTCGGGGCCGTGCACCTGGGGGTTGAGGTTGTCGAGCGCCCGGACGCGATACCCTTGGCGCAGGAGCTCGTCGGCGACGTGCGAGCCGATGAACCCCGCTCCACCGGTGATGAGGACGTGACTGGCCATATTCCTCTGGGTCGATCGTCAATGCGTGGCAAAACGCCACGAACCTGAGTGAAAGAGGCTAGGCTAGGCTGGATAACGAGGTGCCGCTCACAGCGGCACCGCGCCCGGACGGCTCGCTGCGCCCGTGTCCAATTCTGTCCAGTGCGGACATCGTATAATCGACGCCCCGGACGCCATCCGATTAACATTTAACTCACGTGCTTGCAAGAGTGGTTTGTGAAAGATGCAAAAAGATCCCGCGCAGTACGAGCTTGCAATCACGCTGGTGAGCGTCCGAATCCCGACAAGGCCTTCGGGGATTTCACGGACAGTCTTCAGGGGTATCGGTACTCAATCTGTACCAGACAAGCGAGGTGCGCGGGGGCCGCGGGCGGTGGAGGTCTCGTCATCTCACCTCACGGCGATGTCAGGCGCGACCGGCGCTTTCTAGGGAGAGCCCGTATTCACTACTCCTTCACGTCCCGCTGCGCGCGCTCGATCTCCTCCAGCACCACCTCGGGGTGGACATCCTTCTTGAGCTCCTCGAGGTGCGGGTCGCTGTGCCGGGGCACCTTGAGGTGCCTGGAGATGCCGTCGACGAGCTCGATGAGACGGGTGACCTCGTGCTCTGCCAGGAGGTTGATCTGGAGATCGAGATCGGCGCGTTTGTCGGCGAGCGCCTGCATGCGGTTCTGGCTGATGAGCACGAACGTCGAGAGGAAGATCGCCTCGACCGACGCGATCATCGCCAGCATCACGAAGGGGAACGGATCGAACGGCTTGACGCCCGGGACGACGCCCGTGTTCACCACGAGCCAGCCCCCGAAGAGGACGGCGTGGAGGAAGACGAACGTCATGCTCCCCGTGAACCCGGTGATCGCGTCGGCGAGGGCCTCCTGGAAGCCCTTGTTCCGCTCGAGCTCCTTCCGTACCTGCAAGAGCGCCTGGATGTTCCGGCGCACGACGCCCTCGACCTCGGAGCGGTCGAGCCCCTCTCCTGTCGGGACGTCGCGAGCCGTCTCGGAATCGTTCATGACCGGACCTCCCGAGATGAGGGCTCCGAAAGGCCGATCTGTCAATCCAATTTCGGCAGAGCGCCACACCGGACGTGGCCGGTTGCATGCCGCAGACTGCATTGCGATGAGCTCTGAGAAATTCCAAGATAATTTGCAGCGAGCGGGGGCAACGTGCGAGACGGGGACCCCGCAGAGGGGGGAGCGCTGCTAAGCTCGCCGTCGCCCGCGCCGGCGCGGGCCCCGGGTACCCGCAAGGAGCAGCCATGATCGTCGTCACCAACCGCATCCCCGTCGCCGAGGGCCATGAGGCCGATTTCGAGGACCGCTTCAAGAACCGGGTCCACCTGGTCGACCGCGCGCCCGGCTTCATCCGGAACGAGGTGCACCGGCCGAAGCCGATGAAGCTGGACCACGCGACCGGCGCCTGGAGCCCGGACCCGGACGCGCAGGGGTTCTACGAGGTCAAGACCTGGTGGCAGTCCATGGACGACTTCATCGCCTGGACGAGGAGCCCCGCGTTCGCGGAGGCGCACCGGAACCGCGCGCCGAAGGAGATGTTCGCGGGGCCGAGCAAGATCGATATCCACGAGGTGTTCCTCAGCACCGATCTGCAGGGCTAGCGACCCGAGGTCCGCCAGGGGGCGCCTGCGCGGCTGCGCGCGCTCCCGCCTGCGCGGCTGCGCGCGCTCCCGGCTTGAAGGCGCGTCGCCTCGTGTACTACGAGGCCGGGCGAGCGGGCTCGTCGGGCCGCGGGTCGAGATCCGCGCGGCGCCGGTGCCCGGCCGACCTCGTCATCATGTCAGATTTCAATCCAGGAAGACGGGACGCCGGCGTCGAGCGCTTGTGCCCCGCGAACTCACGACCGGGCCAAGGCGCGGGTCTCGGGCGACCGCGCGGCGAGACGGCGCGGCCGGGGCCGCCGCGCACCTTCAGGAAGACGCTGTTTCTACTCCCCAACCTGATCACGCTGTCATCCATCTTCTGCGGCCTCGACGCGGTACGGCTCTCGGCCTCCGCGCGGTCCGACGACGACTTCCAGCGCGCCGCGCTCCTCATCCTGTTCGCGATGCTCTTCGACGCGCTCGACGGCCGTGTCGCGCGGATGACCAGGACCGAGAGCGCGTTCGGGCGGGAGCTCGACTCGCTGGCCGATCTCGTCTCGTTCGGCGTGGCCCCGGCCGTCCTCGTGTACCAGTGGGCGCTGCACCGCCTCGGCCTCGCCGGCGTGCTCGGCGGGTTCGTGTTCGCGGCGTGCGGCGCGATCCGGCTCGCCCGCTTCAACGTCCTCTCCATCCGGCAGGCGGGCCGATCGCCGACGCCGCCGCGGTACATCGTCGGCCTCCCCGTCACCGGCGCGGCCGGGATCCTTGTCGCGATCGTTATGACGCATCGCGTTACGCGCGGGCAGCTCGGGGACGCAGGCGGTGCGCCGGCGGTCCTCGCGACGACGCTGCTCCTCTCGCTCCTGATGGTGTCGACCCTCCGGTTCCGCTCGTTCAAGGATCTCCGCCTCGACGCCCGCACCGCGCTGTCGGTCGCGCTCGTGGTCGGCTCGAGCGCGGTCATCTCGGCCCGCTGGGCGCCGGCGTTCGTCGTTGTCTGGCTGATCAGCGTCTATGTCCTGCTCGGCGTGGCCGAGTCGCTCTGGCGCCTCCCGGCGCGGCGGCGCGGCGCGCCGGGCGAGCCCGCCGCCGCGCTGGATGCGTGTCCCCAGGGCGGAGAGCAGCAACCCTGAGACCGCGTCGCCCAGGGGCGAAGTTGCGGTGGCGAACCGCTTAGCGCGCGGCGAGCGGGGATGTGAGAGAGCAGGTCAAGGGCAAAACACGATGTCGTAGTCTTCCCCGGCGCAGGCGGCCATCGACTCCTGGTCGTCCCCGGACCAGG
Source organism: Sorangium sp. (assembly GCA_025924095.1). Classification (GTDB taxonomy): domain Bacteria; phylum Myxococcota_A; class Polyangia; order Polyangiales; family Polyangiaceae; genus Sorangium. Next base: position 3,221 of record JAICEP010000051.1, on the reverse strand, counting down.
AATACGCGTCCTTGCATTGCTCTTCGAAGTACGCGGCCACGGGGTTCGTGGGATCGTCCCGGTCGGGGCTCACGCAGGAGATCGTCGCGCCGCTCGGGTCCTTGTGGTGACCCACCTCCGGACACCGCGCGAGCAGGCTCTCCGGGCATGACAGCGTCCGGCAGTCGGGCAGGGCGACGGGCACGATCGCCATGGGGAGGTTGTGCGCGTCCACGTGGCTGATGTTGTACCAGTCGAAGTCGTTGAAATCGGTGTTGAGGGTCATCTCGGCCAGCGTGTGTCGGCCCCCGCCGGGGTCCGACCCGGCATACGCCCAGTAGCGCAGCGACGACAGCGGCTCCTCGCTTGTGCCCACGTCGCGGCACGCGAACTGCCCCGGGTCGAGCTCCCCGCCGTCGATGAGGCTCCCCAGGAACTGGAGCGGCCGGTCGCACTTGTTGACGAAGGCCAGAGTGGACCTCCCGTCCCCGGGAGTGCGGCAGTCGACCTCGACCGGATTGCTGGGCGACTGGCCTGTCGACGAGCTGCTGGCTTCGCTCGACGAGGCTCCGCCGGTCGAGCTGGACGCAGAGCTCACCGAGGTGGATCCGCCGCTCGCCGCGCCGGAGGAGGCGTCCTGCTCGGCATCCGCGCAGCCGGCATCCAGCAGCGCAAAGGCGAGCAGCGCGGCCGCAATTTTCCAATGTTGCGACATGACGGGTCTCCTTGCGCCTCGGTGGTGGGAGGAGGATACAGAAAGCTCAGTCCGCCGAGAAGCGGTGAATCGGCTGAGGTGGGGGGAGCCGCGGAGCGAGGATGGATACGGCTCAACGCGGGGCCTCGAAGCGCAGGATGAGGAGCTCTCCGTGGCTCCACAGAGGGCGGCCGCCGGGCAGGTGGGCCGCTCGCGCGAGGGGCGAGACGACGAGCGCCGAGCCGTGGCGCTGCGCGAGATCGCGCACGTGAAGGGGCGCAACCTCGGCGATGTGCGAGCGGGTGAACCGCGCGGGGCCGAGCTCCGACAAGACTTCGATCTTGTCGTCGTCGCAGAAGATCGGCTCGCCGGGCGCGGCGATGTCGCGCAGGGCGGCCGCGGCTCTGGCCTGCTCGGAGAAGGCGTGCTGGGTCGCGCCGAAGAGCTCGAGGGTCCGGGGCACCGTGCGGGTGAAGAGCACGAGCGCGAGCACGGCGAAGGCGCCGACCTGGCGCGATCGTTCGGCGGAGATTGTCGGGAGCCTGCGGGCCGCGCGATCGGCGAGCGCGATCGTGCCCACCGCGGTGAGCGCGCAGAAGAGAGGCGCGATCGCGACCGCGTGGCGGGGCAGTCCGAGGTGCGTGCCGCGCAACAAGAGCCACGTGACGATGGCGAGGAGGGCCGCGCCCACGAGGAGCAGCGTCCGGGGCAGCACGCGAAATCCGCGGGGCACGCCGGCGAACGCGAGCGCGTGGGCGGGCCCGAGCATCTGCGAGACCGGGACGATCGCGACGTAGAACACGGCCATGAGCGCGAGGTTCGGCGCTCTTCCCCAGAAGTAGCCGACGCTCGCGAGATAGGCCTGCGCGAACTCACGGTTGACGCGCAGAAACTGGAGCGGCTCGCGCGTGAGGGCGAAATGCGCGAGGCACCACAGGGAGATCAGGAGCGCGGGCAGGGCCCCCACGAGCATCGCGCGGGGTCGAAGGCGAGGCTCTTTGAGGGCGATCCAGAGCAGCACGGGCACGAGGCCCCACGCTTCGTAGCGGGTGAGCGCGGCCATTCCGAAGAGGATCCCTGCGATGGCGAAGGCGCGGCGCTCGCACGCCACGCAGGCGCCCAGGACGAGGAGCTGAAACAGGGGCTCGGTTTGCCCGGTGACGCCCAGCGAGACGCAGAGCGGATCGATCGCGAGCAGCGCGCCCGCGAGCCAGGGGATCGGCGATGCGGCCGCGTCCTGCGATGCGGCCGCGTCGCCGGGGAAGGCGCGGCGGAGGTGGTCGCGGAGAAACCACGCGAGCAGGAGGGGCGAGGCGCTCGACGCGAGGACGTTCACGAAGCGGAGCGTCGACAGGCCGCCGCCCACCGCGGTCGCGGCCGCGTACAGCGCGTGAAGGAGCGGCAGCCACACCCAGTGAATCGAGATGTCGGCCGGGTCGAGCAACAGGCGCCGGCCGGCCATGGCGTGCGCGTACGAATCGCCGTCGTGATCGGCGCCGGCGAGCACGATCGCGAGCTTCGCCACCGTGACGGTGAGCGCTGTGACGAAGAGGGCGATCCAGCCCGTTCGCAGACCCTGTGCTCCAGCGCTCAATCGATCACAGCCCCGAGCGCTGCTTCTCGATGTGCCGAGCGCGGGCGGCGCAGGGCTTCTGGGTCACGGAAAGCCCGATCCCCGGCGAGGCGCCCGTGACGATCGCGACTTTGCCTGCAAGCGAAGTGTCCATGAGCGCGTCGTACCATGCGCGGCGCGGCGAAAGGGACATACGACGCATCGATTGGGCCGCGTACGCCCGCACCGGCGATCCGGTGTTCAAGCTGTCCCGGACAGACGAGGACGCGATCGGTCCGGCCACGCGGCGCTCGGCCGCGCGGTGAACGCGGTTGGGGGCGCGGGTTCAACCCCTTCTCGCCCGAGCGCCACGCCGGCTAGAACGCCGCGCCGTTCACGCGCTTGCCCGGCGAAGAGCTCCCGCCGAGGGTGTTGTGGAGGACGAACGACGCGCCCCCGTCGAGATCGGTGCTGCGGTTCATCGAGACGCCGTCCTGGCCCGCGAGCGTGGAACCGTACGTCACGCTGCTCACGGTCGCCCCCGAGGCGTTCCGCAGCGTGACCGTGTCGCCGCCGCTGTTGCTGAGGCCCAGGGTGCCCGTGGACGCGCCGACGGCTCCGCTCAGGGTGCCGGGCACCGCCGAGGCGTTGCCGTACACCACGGCGGCCGTGGAGGGCGCGAGCGACGCTCCGGCGGGGAAGGTGTGCCGCGTCGACGCGCTGTCGGAGATCGTCCAGCCGGCGAGGGACGCTGTCCCCGAGCCGACATTGACGATCTCCACGAACTCGCCGGCCACGTTGCTCCCCGGCTCGTTTGCGAGGACCTCGTTGATGATCACGACGGCCGTGCCGGCGCCTCCGCCGCCGGTGCCGCCTCCGCCGCCGGTGCCGCCTCCGCCGCCGGTGCCGCCTCCGCCGCCGGGGCCGCCTCCGCCGCCGGCGCCGCCTCCGCCGCCGGCGCCGCCTCCGCCGCCGGCATCTCCGCCGCCGCCGGGG
>JAICEP010000050.1 GCA_025924095.1 Sorangium sp. | reverse complement strand
TACAACGACCGGAAGGGCTGGCTGCACAAGTCCACGCTCAACATCGCCCGCGTGGGCGAGTTCTCCTCCGACCGCACGGTGCGCGAGTACGCGCGCGACATCTGGGGCCTCACGCCCGTCGAGATCGACCTCGGCGCCACCCCGTCGCTGCTGTGACCGCGTGACCCCCCGCGCCCGCGCGCCCGCCAGGGGACGGCGCCCTGCCGGGCGACCCCGGCGGCGCCTCCGGGCGGACCCGACAAGCCTTCAAAGCGGCCCCTGAGCGGCCCCTGATCCAGAACGCCACAGCGGACGGAAAATCCAGGGCCGCGCGTGGCGGAACACGTTCCGGCGGAGCATGCTTGCGCGAGCGGGAGCCTCCTTCGTCGGCCGCTCGCGGAGGCGGGGGGCTTGCTATCCTTCCCGACGGATTTATGCCGAACGATCCTGAGGAAAGAGAAGACAAGCAGGGCGACCTCGCGACGGAGCGGGAACGGAAGGTCGAGAAGGCCCGCCGCTACAAGGTCGTGTTCCACAACGACGACTACACGACGATGGAGTTCGTCGTGCTTGTCTTGATGAAGTTCTTCCACCGCACCGAGACGGAGGCCACGCACATCATGCTGAGCGTGCACCACCGCGGCCACGGGATCGCGGGCGTGTACACGAAGGATGTCGCGGAGACCAAGGTCGCCCAAGTCCAGGACTTCGCCAAGGAGCACGGAATGCCCCTTCGGTTGACCGCCGAGCCGGAATGACCATGCGCATCAGCCCCGAAGTTGAGATCGCCTTTTCGCTCGCCACCCGGGAGGCCTCGCGCCGCCGGCACGAGTTCGTGACCATCGAGCACCTGCTCTACGTGCTGCTCTTCGACGAGGAGACGGCCGAGGTGCTCCGGCACGCGGGGGGCGACGCCCCGCTGCTCAAGAAGAAGCTGGAGCGCTTCCTCGACGAGGAGATCGAGGCGCTGCCGGACGACGCGGACACGAGCCCGACGCTCTCGCTCGGGTTCCAGCGCGTGGTCGGCCGCGCCGCGATGCACGTGCAGTCCTCGGGCAAGAAGGAGCTCAAGGGGGCGAACGTGCTCGTCGCGATGTTCGCCGAGCGCGACTGCCAGGCCGTGACCCTCCTCGGCGAGCAGGGCATCAGCCGCTTCGACGTCGTGAACTACATGTCGCACGGCATCTCGAAGACCGGCCAGGACGACAGCCTCCGCGAGGAGTCGTCGGAGGAGGGCGGCGAGCCCGGCAACGCGCAGTCGATCAAGGACCCGCTCGCCGCGTTCACGATGAACCTCAACAAGGAGGCGGCCGAGGGGCGCATCGATCCGCTGGTCGGCCGCGAGAACGAGGTCTCCCGCACGATCCAGGTGCTCGCGCGGCGGCGCAAGAACAACCCCCTCCTCATCGGCGACGCCGGCGTCGGCAAGACGGCGATCGTGGAGGGGCTCGCGCAGCGGATCGAGAAGAAGGAGGTGCCCGCGCCGCTCAAGGACGCGACCGTCTACGCGCTCGACATGGGCGCGCTCCTCGCCGGCACGAAGTACCGCGGCGACTTCGAGAACCGCCTCAAGGCGGTGCTGCGCGCGCTGGAGAAGCAGCCGGGCTCGGTCCTGTTCATCGACGAGATCCACACGATCATCGGCGCGGGCGCCGCGAGCGGCGGGACGATGGACGCCTCGAACCTGCTCAAGCCCGCGCTGACATCGGGCCGCCTGCGCTGCATCGGCGCGACCACGTTCCAGGAGTACCGTGGCCACCTCGAGCGCGACAGCGCGCTCGCGCGGCGCTTCCAGCGCATCGAGGTGCCCGAGCCCTCGGTCGACGAGACGACGCAGATCCTGAAGGGCCTGCAGAAGCGCTACGAGGAGTTCCACAAGGTCACGTACACGCCCGACGCGATCGAGGCCGCGGCCAAGCTGTCGGCGCGCTACCTCCAGGATCGCCGGCTGCCCGACAAGGCGATCGATCTGCTCGACGAGGCGGGCGCCGCGGCGCGCCTGCGCCACGGCGACGGCTACAAGGTGGAGAGCGCGGACATCGAGCTCGTCATCGCGAAGATGGCGCAGATCCCGCCACGCCAGGTGTCGACCTCGGACAAGGCGCAGCTCAAGGATCTCGAGGGGTCGCTGCGCTCGGTGATCTTCGGCCAGGACGAGGCGGTGAAGCAGCTCGCGTCCGCGATCAAGCTGTCGCGCGCGGGGCTGCGCGCGCCGGAGAAGCCGATCGGCTCGTTCCTGTTCTCGGGCCCGACCGGCGTCGGCAAGACCGAGCTCGCGAAGCAGCTCGCCAAGGCGCTCGGCATCGGCTTCCTGCGCTTCGACATGAGCGAGTACCAGGAGCGCCACACCGTCTCCCGGCTCATCGGCGCGCCGCCCGGCTACGTCGGGTTCGATCGCGGCGGCCTGCTGACGGAGGCGGCGGCGAAGACGCCGCACGCGGTGCTCCTGCTCGACGAGATCGAGAAGGCGCACCCGGACGTGTTCCAGGTCCTGCTCCAGGTGATGGACCACGGCACGCTGACCGACAACAACGGCAAGAAGAGCGACTTCCGCCACATGGTGCTGATCATGACGAGCAACGTGGGCGCGCGGGAGCTCTCGCAGTCGCGGGTCGGCTTCGGCGAGCGGGGCACGGCGGGCGACGACGACAGGGCCTACAAGAACACGTTCAGCCCGGAGTTCAGGAACCGGCTGGACGCGCGCATCATGTTCCGGTCGCTGGATCCGTCGGTGATGGGGAGCATCGTCGACAAGTTCATCGGCGAGCTCGCGGCGATGCTCGCCGACAAGTCGGTCACCGTCGAGGTGACCGACCGGGCGCGGGCCGAGCTGGCGACGCGCGGGTACGATCCGGCGAACGGGGCGCGGCCGCTCGGGCGCGTCATCGAGAACGAGATCAAGCGCCGGCTCGGGGATGAGCTGCTCTTCGGGGCCCTCGAGAACGGGGGGAACGTGGCGATCGACTTCGAGGGAGACGACTTCACGTTCAAGTTCACGGCGGCGAACGGGGGAGACGCCGAGAAGCCGAGGGTGAGCGGGGCGGCGGTGGAGCCGGCGGCTGTCGGGTAGCTCGGAGGCGACCGAGCCAGCAAGGAGGGGGTGCCCGCGCGCGCGGGTCCCCTCCCCGCTGGCGCTCCCCGGCTGGCGAGGGTCAGTTCAGCGAGTGCGGCATCGCGAGGGTGAAGGGCGCGATCTCGGCGTCGAAGACGCGGCCGTCAGGGCGGTGCATCTGGTAGGTGCCGCGCATCGTGCCGCGAGGGGTCTCGAGCACACAGCCGCTCGTGTACTCGAAGTGCTCACCAGGCTTGAGCGAGGGCTGCTGGCCAACCACCCCGGGGCCGCGCACCTCCTCCACCTTCCCGCTGCCGTGCGTGATGATCCAGTGCCGCGTCCTCAGCTGGGCAGGCTCGGTGCCTTCGTTCGCAATCCGCACGGTGTAGGCAAAGACGTAGCGATGCTCCGTCGGGGATGACTGCGTGGGGACGTACACCGTCGAGACGGTAACCCGGATGCCCTGCGTGATGGCTGTCGACACAACCACGCACTGCCACCGCTGCGCCGCGCGCACAAGGGTCCGGCCGCGCGGGGCACGCCGGGACAGAGGCGGTCGGGCTCCTCGAGCGGCGGCGTTGACAGCCTCCAGCCTCATCCGCAGGTTTCGTCGACCTGGGGTCAACCAACCGTGGAGGAACCCGCCGTGGGCGAACAAGACCGTATGGGTGCTCGAGATGCTGCTGGCGAGCGGTTCGTCCCGATCGCGATCCTGCCACCGGCGCGCGGCGAGAGGGCGGCGATGATCGAGAACAGCGATGCCCCCGGCGGAGAGGGCGAAAACCACGGGCTCGGGCTCACGGCCATCGGGCCCGTCACGCCCGAACGCAAGGTCCGCGAATGGGCCCTCGTCCTCCAGTCGAGCGAGCTTTGGCACGCGGTGCGTTACACCCAGGCAGGCTGGGTGCTCCTCGTGCGCGACGAGGACTACGCCTTCGCCGCAAGCTCGATCGATCGGTACGAAGCGGAGAACCGCGACTGGCCTCCGCGCCGCCCGCGCGAGCGCCCGCGCCACCCGCCGTCCATGGTCGCCGGCGTCGCGTTCGCCGCGCTCGCCCTCTTCTTCTTCCTCGTCACCGGCCCCGCGAGCGGCGGCGGGCGCCTGTTCCAGCGCGGCGCCTCCGTCGCCGACCTCGTCGTGGGACCCGAGCCGTGGCGCGCCATCACCGCGCTGACGCTGCACGCCGACTCGGCCCATGTGATCGGCAACGTCATCTCCGGGACGGTCTTCGCGTCCGCCGTGCAGCGCCGCCTCGGGCCGGGCGGCACCGCGCTCGCCCTCGTCGCCTCGGGCACGATCGGGAACCTCGCGAACGCGCTCTGGCACCAGAGCCTCGGCCACCACCACGCCTCGATCGGCGCCTCCACCGCGGTGTTCGGCGCGATCGGGCTGCTCGCCGCCACGCAGCTCATGCTCGACCGCGCGCACGACAAGGACAGCGGCGAGAAGCGCCACCTCCTCCAGCTCGTCGCGCCGCTCGTGGGAGGCCTCTCTCTCCTCGGCGCCCTCGGCGCGAGCCCGCGCGCCGACCTCGGCGCGCACGTCTTCGGCCTGATCAGCGGCGCCGGGATCGGGCTCGTCGCCGGCCTGTCGCTGCGCAACCGGCCCTCGCCGCGCGGCCCCCTCGTCCAGGTCGCGCTGGGCGCGACCGCGGCCGGGCTCGTCCTCGGCGCGTGGCAGCTCGCGCTCCACGCCTGACGCGCGACCTCAGTCGACCGGCCAGATCCCCACCGTGCCGCCCACCCAGGTCAGATCCCGGTTCTGATCGACCCCGAGCATCCTCCCGCGCGATAGCCGCACCAGGTTCAGCACGAGCGAGAGCTCGGGCTCGTCCGGCGCGCGCAGGAACATCATCCGGACCTCGGCCTTCACCCCGGTCCCGTCAGGCATCAGGAGCGCCGGCTCGTACGCGATCTTCTCCTGGAGCAGCCACCTCGAGCGCTCCCCCTCCGGGATGGCCGCGATGTGCTCGGGCGTGACGTCGACCTTCACCCCGGAGCCCGCGAAGGAGAACAGCGGCTTGAGCACGTAGCGCTCGAGATCCGGAGGCACACCGTCGAGCGCGCTCAGGGTCCGCGCCCGCGGGACCGCCGGATGATCGAGGTAAGGCAGCGTGTACTTCGACCAGGTCCAGTACCAGTTCGGGTGCGAGCACCACGTGACGTCGAGCGGCTCGTCGTACCGGAACGGGAGCTCGACGCGCTTCGACTCGAGCTCGTCGAACACGACGCGGTTGTACAGCCGGCGGACGGGGACGAGCCGCCCGTCCACGCGGCGGAACAGCCGGTTTCTCTCCCGGACGAGCGCCGTCGGGCAGACGGCGTCGACGCCGACGAGGAGCTTCGTCGCCACGAAATCCGGGTAGGTCTTCTGCTGCTCCGGCGCGAGATCGAGCAGCACCACCGACTCCTCGGGCTCGCCCGCGAGGATCGCGCGGCGCAGCTGCGCGACGACGTCGTCGCGGCTCCGGCCCCCGAAGCAGCACGACCAGCGACGGTCGAGCCCGGGCATCCCGGCGAGCACCTCGGCCATGATCTCGGTCTGCACGAGCATGAGCGCGTACAGCGACGGGAACGCCTGCAGCTCGACCACCTTGCCCTCGAGCTCGCCGTCCGGGCCGCGCACGATCGCGAAGTCCACCTGCGCGCAGTTGGGGAGCGCGTCCATGCCGGGGACGTCGAGGTGCGGGGGGATGGCCCGCTTCATCTGCTCGATGAGCGCCGGGCGCGAGATCTGCTGAACGATCTCCGTCGCGGAGCGCTCGAGGTTCTCGCGCAGCCTGCCCGGCAGGAACAGCGGCGTCTCGGCGACGCGGAACGGGATCGAGCAGCCGAGCCGCCGCTCGAGGCGGCCCAGGATGTCCGCGTAGATCGACGGGCCGAAGGCCGCGTTGAAGGCGCGCCGGAAGGTGGGCTCCATGAATTTTGGTGGTATCACGGCGGCGCGCGCGGCTGCACGACCGACAGCGCCTCCGTCCGGAGCGCTGGAAGCGCCCTCGCAGATCCGATCCGGCTTGAGGCTCCGGGCGCGGCGACTACAGTCGCGGCGAACCCCCGCCGAGGCACCCCACGATGATCAAGCTCCGCTCCGCCATGGTCCTGCCGCTCGTCGCCGCGCTCGCCGCGGCGTGCTCGAAGACCCCCGAGCCGACGGCCACGTCGGCGCCCGAGCCGCCGGCGGCCAAGCCCGCGGCCCCCGCCCAGGCGGCGCCCGCCGGCGGCCAGCAGGCGGCCGCGGGCGAGCTCGCCTGGGACGCCCCCGCGAGCTTCGAGAGCGCGCCGAACCCCAACTCGATGCGCAAGGCCACGTACAAGATCAAGCGCGCCGCGGGCGACACCGAGGACGCCGAGCTCAGCATCAGCCAGGCCGGCGGCAGCGTGGACGCGAACATCACGCGCTGGGTCGGCCAGTTCTCCCAGAAGAGCGACGACTCTCCGAAGCGCACCGAGCTCAAGGTCAAGGACATCAAGGTCACGGTCGTCGAGGTCAAAGGGACGTTCGCCGGCTCCGGGATGCCCGGCATGCCCGCCCAGGATCCGAAGTCGAGCTACGCCATGCTCGGCGCCATCGCCGAGATGCCCTCCGGCGATCCCTGGTTCTTCAAGATGACCGGCCCCGAGAAGACGGTCACCGCGGCGCGCGCCGACTTCGACAAGCTCGTGAACAGCCTGCACGTGAAGTGAGCCGGCGCGCGCCGCCGCGCGCCGCGCCTCAGTACGCGACGTCCCCCTCGAAGCACCTCGCGAACGCGGGCGGAAGCGCCGCGGCGCCGCCCTCCGCGAGCGGCGGGCGCGCGCTCGAGAGCGTCTGCCAGAGGAGGATCGTCTCCCCCGGGTGCTCCCGGCCGATCTCGCGCAGCGCGGCGAGCGCCTTGGCGCTGTACGTGATCTCCCCCGGCACGCCGATCAGCCGCTCCACCTCGGGGATCGCGGCGATCGACGCGGGGGTCGGCGCGCCGTAGCCGGGGCCGATCGCGCGGTGATCGATCGCGAAGCGGACAGGCGGGAGCCGCCGCCCGGTGAAGCGCGGCGCGCGCCGGGCGAGGAGGCGCTTCATGTTGCGGATCTCGTACCGGACGACGGCGCGGTTCGAGGCGACGCGCTCGGTGATGCGCACGCCCACGATCGTGGTCGGCCAGCCGAGCATCGCCGCGCCGAGCGCGAGCCCCGCCAGCGTCCCGCCCGTCCCCGAGGGGACGACGATGCGATCGGGACGCGGCGCCTCGCCGCGCCGGACCTGCTCGGCGAGCTCGAGCATGGCGTCGACGTAGCCGAGGCACGGGAGCGCGGCCGAGGCGCCGGGCAGGATGAAGTAGGGCCGCTCGGCCCGGCGCAGCGCCCGGATCGCCCGGAGCGCGGTGGTCGCGTACCCGCCGCCGTGGACGAGCTCCGCGCCGCTGGCCGCGTCGGCGAGGAGCGCGCTGCGGCCGAACCGGGTGATCGGCTGGTCGAACAGGACCGCGGTGACGGCGAAGCCGAGCGCCCGACCGAAGAGGGCCGTGGCCATGACCTGCGTCGACGCGAGCCCGCCGACCGTGACGAGCGTCCGCGCCCCGCGCCGCTCCGCGTCGGCGAGCAAGAACTCGAAGCGCCGCACCTTGTTGCCGCCGTAGAGCGGCGAGATCACGTCGTCGCGCTTGACCCAGACGCCCCCGCGGCCGAGGTAGCCCTCGATCGCAGCGCAGGGGACGACCGGCGTCGGCGCGTGCGCGAGGGGACGCCACGGGATCCGCCCCGAGAGCTCGGGCAGCTCGGCGAAGAGCGGCAGCTCCCGGGAAGCGGGGAGAAAGCCCCGCGTCGCGCCGGCGGTCGCCGCTGCGCCGGGCGCCCCGGCGGCTCGCTCCTCCTCGTCGTCGATCACCCGCGCTCCTTCGCGCTCAGGCGCGCGCCGCCGCGCCGTGCCCCGCCGGGGAGCCGCCCGGACCCACCTGCTCGCCGGCGTCGCTCGGGTCGTCCTCCGCCGCGGCGCCGAGCCGGCCGCCGCCCACGACAAGCGGATCGCTCAGGTACGTGTCCGTCAGCCGCTTCGGCCCCGCGAGGCCGAGCAGCCGGAGCGGCAAGAGGAGCACCGAGAGCACCCACGACGCGAGCCCGAACACGAGCTTGCCCGCGTACGCCTCCGCCACGAGCGCGAGCTTGCGGGCGGCCGACATCGACGAGATCGGCGCGTCGGTCAGGCCGATGCGCGTCAGCCGGAGCTCCGCGATCCGCACCGAGTGACGGACCAGATCGGGCAGGCGCTTCAGCGCCGGGTGGTCCTTCGGCAGGCGCTTCTTCATGAACGCGTCGAGCCGCGACACGCCCCAGAGCGACACGAGCGCGAGGCCGAGCAGCCGCCGCCGGAGCGCGGGCCTACCCGCGATCGCCTTCCTCGTCTGCCGCTCGCCGAAGTCGACGTGGCGCTCCTCCTGCCGCACGCCGCGCTTCAGGATCGCGACGATCTCCGGCTCGTCCACGGTGTCGATCATCGCGTAGAACGCCTGGAGGACGAGGCCCTCGCCGAGCGCCATCTCGAGGGCGACGTGCTCGGACCAGTCGCCGCCCATGAGGCCGGTCGCGAGGAAGCGCACGCTCCAGGCGGCCTTCTCCGGCGGCGCGCCGAGGATCTCGAGGATGCGGAGGAAGTTGCCGACGTGCTGGAACTCCTCGACGGCCTGGCGCGCGAGGAAGCGCGCGGACTCCAGATCCGGGGCGTTGTACAGCCAGTGGCCGATCTGGACGCCGGTGATCTCTCCGTAGAGGAACTGCTGGACGGCCCAGACGATCACGTCCTTGTCCTTGACGGGATCGAGCTTGGCGCCCTGGAAATCGAACACCATCTCTTCGCGGGTCACCAGCATCGTTCGCCTCCGGAGCGGTGAATTTAGCCCAGATCGCGGCCCCGGGCAGGCTCGAGACGCGGAGCTCGGCGCGGCCCTGGCCGCCGCGCCCGGGCCCGTGCTCGGCTCGCCCGGGCGGAGCCGGCGTCCCCCGTGGTATACGGCCGCGGCGGCGGCATCAGGAACCGCCGACTTGAACCTCAGGAGAAGCACCATGGCGCGCGTCCACAACTTCAACGCCGGCCCTGCCGGGCTCCCTCTTCCCGCCCTCGAGCGCGCTCAGCGCGAGCTCCTCGACTTCGAGGGGACGGGCATGTCGATCATGGAGCACAGCCACCGCGGTAAGGCGTTCGAGGCGGTGCACAAAGAGGCGATCTCGCTGCTCCGGCAGCTGCTCGGCCTCTCGGACGACTACCACGTGCTGTTCATGCAGGGCGGCGCGGCGATGCAGTTCGCGGTCGTGCCGATGAACCTCCTGCCGCCCGGCAGGAGCGCCGACTACCTCCTGACCGGCGGCTGGTCCGAGAAGGCCCTGGACGAGGCGAAGCGCGTCGGGACCGTCCGCGTCGCCGCGAGCACCGCCGTCGACAAGCGCTACACCCGCGTCCCCCACCAGAGCGAGCTCTCGCTCGATCCGGACGCCGCCTACGTCCACATGACGACGAACAACACGCTGTTCGGGACGCAGTGGCACTGGCTGCCTGAAACGGGCGACGTGCCGCTCGTCGCCGATATGTCGTCCGACATCCTGTGGCGCAAGATGGATATCTCCAGGTTTGCCCTGGTTTACGCCGGCGCCCAGAAGAACATCGGGCCGAGCGGGATCACGGTCGTGATCGCCCGGAAGGACGTCGTTGACAGCGGGCGAAAAGACATTCCTGTCATTTTCCGTTATGCCACTTACGCGGCCAACAACTCGCTCTACAACACACCTCCGACATTCGCAATCTACCTCATGCGCAACGTGCTCGCGTATACGCTTGAGATCGGTGGGCTCGAAGAGGTCGAGCGACGGAATCGCAAGAAGGGTGAGCTGCTGTACGAAACCCTCGACGCACATCCGGAGATTTTCCGGGCTCCGGTCGAGAAGGAGAGCCGTTCGTTCATGAACGTGGTGTTCCGGCTGGCCAGCGAGGAGATGGAAAAACGCTTCGTCGCCGAGGCGGCAAAGGAGGGTATGGTGGGCCTCGCCGGACACAGGTCGACCGGGGGTATCCGGGTTTCGATCTACAACGCAGTCTCTGTCGAGTCGGTGGAGCGCCTCACGGCGTTCATGCGGGACTTCGCCAAGAGGGCATGACGCGCGGCGGGAGCACGACATTCTCGGTATTTCCAGGCTCACCTCGGTTTCCAAAAGCATCTCTGGTGAGCTTCCCCCCAATTCGTCGCGTCCCAACCTTCAGCCCGCTTGACGTTGTTCCGCCCGGTACAACAGGCCCCCGCGGAAAGGGCCTGTCGGCCTTTCCGCAGCTGGGAGGGAGGCGGTGAACGCCGCTTCCCGATCGGCACCGGGAGGGGATGGCGAACGCTGGATCCCTGACCGATACCGGGAGGGGGCGGACATCGCCGGCCTCGCCCGGACCGGCCGGGGACGGAAAGCGCCGCCCCCGACCGGCTCGCAGGCCCCGTTCGGAGACCTGAATCGAGCGAGCCAACCGTAAGGAGAGGATGATGGCGAGCATGGATGATCGTGGGATGATTTCCAGGAGTGAGGAGGACCAGGAGGAGAAAGGGGCCTCGCCGAGCGAGCCCCCGCCTTCGTCAGCGACGCAGAGGGCAATTGAGCGGCAGCAGCGTGGGTTCGCCGCCATGGATGAGGAGCGTCAGCGCAAGATCGCCAGCAAGGGCGGGAAGGCAGCCCACGAGAAGGGCACGGCCCACGAGTTCACGCGCGACGAGGCCCGCGCCGCCGGCAAGAAGGGCGGTGAGGTCGTCAGCCAGAACCGCAAGCACATGGCCGAGATCGGGCGCCGGGGCGGCGAGCGCGTGAGCCAGGACCGGGCCCACATGGCCGAGATCGGACGCAAGGGGGGCGAGGCCGTGAGCGGCGATCGCCAGCACATGGCCGAGATCGGTCGCCGGGGCGGCGAGTCGCGGGGAGACCAGCCGCGCGAGAATCAGCCGCGCTGACCCGGGGGAGGCGAGAGCCCGGTGCCGAGGCGCCGGGCCAGCCCTGCACGCTTGCGCCGTCCACGACCCGGGGCTCCCGGTCGTGGCCGCAAGGTGCGTCTTCGAACGTATCCAGGGATGGCGAGGCCGCGGTCGCCGCGGCCCTCGCCCACGCCGCAGGGGTGTCCGGCGCGTGAAGGACAGGAGACCGGGCGTCAGCTCGGCGCGATCGCGCCCAGCGAGACGTCGCCCGGCGTCTCCTTCGGGCCGGGGATCCACTCCTCGTCAGGCTCTTCCTGCGGGAGCACGACCGGGGCGCCGTCGTAGCGCAGGCGCTTTCCGGGCCAGACGAAGGTGCGGAGCAGGTAGGCGGGGAGCGAGGGCTGGTCGAGGTTCGGGTGGATGAACGGCGCCACGCGCCTCGCGTGCTCGGCCGGCAACAGGCTCCAGTGGAGGCCGGGCTCCATGTGATGGATGGAGTGGAAGCCGTTGTTGTACGTCCACCAGTTGACAAGCCGGCCGACGAAGTTGCGCGAGTGGTCGTGCTCGCTGTCCTCGTCGCAGCCGTCGTGCTGGAGGTAGTTCATGGTGACGATCCCCCACGCGGCGTACTGGTGCGGGATCAGCACGTAGAGGACGAACTTCTGCCAGTCGAGCGCGAGGAGGGCGCCCATCGCGCCGAGGAACACCGCCGACTCGAGGAGCATCTGCCGGAACCACGGCGGGTTGCGCCGGTACATCGCCTTGAAGTAGCGCATGTCGGCGGGCAGGATGTCCCGGACCACGCGGCTCATGAAGAGGAGCCCGTTCAGCAGGTTCCACCGATAGCGCACCTTCGTCGTCCGCATCACGTCGCGCCGGGACTGCGTGTACTTGTGGTGGCTGAGGTTGTGTCCGGGGACGTAGGCGCTGACCGGGTGCCCGTAGCTGAGCGTGAGCGCGACCTGGAACGCGCGGTTCATCCAGCGCCGCCGGAAGACGGGGCAATGGACCGAGTTGTGGGTCGCGACAGCGCCGAGGAACGAGAACGCGCAGGTCATCGCGAAGAGCGGAATCGCGAGCCAGAGCGGGCGCGGCGCGTAGACCCATTGCACCGCCACGAGGGCGAAATACGTCGCGACGAAGAGGAGCGTCTTGATATCGGCGCGGTACCGGAGCATGGCTGTTCTTCAGGGTGCGATGGGCCCGCGCGCCGGATCGACCGGCAGCGCGCCGCGGCGCTGGCCGATCCGAACGGGCGCGGAGGCCCGTCATCCATCGTCTGAGCACCCTTCGTACCCCATTTCGTCGGTGCTGGAAGCCCCAAGTTGCATTCCGACGGGCGCTTCGCGTCGTCGCGCACGACACCCGTGTTTCACGACGATGTTCCGCGCTCGGTGCGATC
Source organism: Sorangium sp. (assembly GCA_025924095.1). Lineage (GTDB taxonomy): Bacteria > Myxococcota_A > Polyangia > Polyangiales > Polyangiaceae > Sorangium. Next base: position 5,987 of record JAICEP010000050.1, on the reverse strand, counting down.
ACCTCTACGCACCTCGCGCCGGCGAGCCCGGGTGTGGAAGGCGCTCCGCGGGTGCTCTGCGGAGCGTGAGGCGGAGCGCTCCGCCGCGCTCCGCCGCGCGTTTGGCGGGCGAGGCTCGCGCTTGACGACCTTGTCGCGAACCGCCAACGTGGCCGCGTGAGCTCATCCCCTCTCGGTTTCGATCCGAACGGTCCTGCGGTTGGCCACGGGATCTACGGGCTGCCACACGCGGCCGAGGACGCTCGGGTGGTCCTCATCCCGGTGCCCTGGGAGCCGACGGTGTCCTACCGCCGCGGCGCCGCCAAGGGGCCGTCGGCGATCCTGCGGGCCAGCCGGCAGGTCGACCTCTTCGACCTGCACACGGGCAGGCCGTACGAGCAGGGCATCTCGATGCTCGACGTCGACCCCGACATCGTGCGCTGGAACGCCGAGGCGTGCGCGGCGGCCGAGCCGGTGATCACGGCCCAGGGAGCGGTCGCCGGCGACCGGGACCGCGAGGCGCGCCTCGCGGCGGTCAACGCGCTGTCGCGCCGGCTGAACGAGCGCGTCGCCGAGCTCGCCATGCGGTGGATGGAGCGGGGCAAGCTCGTCGGCGTCGTCGGCGGCGACCACTCGGCGCCCTACGGCACGATCGCGGCGCACGCCGAGCGTTACCCCGGAATGGGGATCCTCCACGTCGACGCGCACGCCGACCTGCGCGACGCGTACGAGGGATTCACCGACTCCCACGCTTCGATCATGCACAACGTCGCGACCCGCCACCCGAAGATCTCGCGGATCGTCCAGGTCGGGCTGCGCGACATGAGCGAGGACGAGCTCAGGTTCATCCGCGCGTCGAACGGACGCGTGGTCGCCCACGTCGACGCCGCGATCGCCGATCGGCTCTTCGAGGGGGAGCCGTTCCACCTGATCGCCGACGCGATCGTGGAGGATCTCCCGGACGACGTCTACGTGACCTTCGACATCGACGGGCTCGATCCGACGCTGTGCCCGAGCACCGGCACGCCCGTGCCCGGAGGCCTGTCGTTCCAGCAGGCCGTCGCGCTGATCGGGCGCATCCACAAGAGCGGGCGGCGCATCGTGGGCTTCGACCTGAACGAGGTCGCCCCCAAGGACGACCAGGACGACTGGGACGGCAACGTCGGCGCGCGCCTGCTCTACAAGCTGATCGGCTTCACGCTGCTATCCCAAGACAACCGCTAGGCGCCGCGCTCAGGCGAGGGCGCGGCGGTAGGTCTCGATGGAGAGGTGCACGTCGAGGGTGCCGGCCATCTCGCGGCAGGAGTGCATGCTCAGCATCGGGGCGCCGACGTCGGCCGTGGCGATCCCGAGCGCGGCCGCGGTGATCGGGCCGATCGTGCTGCCGCACGGGAGGTCGCTGCGCACGACGAAGCGCTGCGGCGCGTAGCCGGCGTCGTGGCAGAGCGCCTCGAGCGCGGCGGCCGTCGCGCCGTCGGTGGCGTAGGACTGGTTCGCGTTCGACTTGATGACGAGCCCGCGGTTGATCTGCGGGGCGTGGCGCGGCTCGTGCTGGTCGGCGTAGTTCGGGTGCACCGCGTGGGCCATGTCCGCCGAGAGGAGCAGCGAGCCCGCCATCGCCCGGGCGAACGCCTGCGGCTCGCGCGCCGGGTACGCGTCGACGATCCGCGCGAGCACGTCGCGCAGCACGCTGCCCGCCGCCCCCACCGCGCTCCGGCTGCCGCACTCCTCGTGGTCGTAGAGCGCGACGACCCGCGTCGCCGCGCCAGGAGCGCCCGCGCCGATCAGCGCGGTGGTCGCGGCGTGACAGCTCGCGAGGTTGTCCAGCCGGGATGCAAAGACGAACTCGTCGGCGAGCCCGCCGAGCGACGCCTTGAGCGTGTCGTACAGGCAGAGATCGAAGCCGAGGATGGCGTCGCGCGGCGCGTCGACCGCGCGCGCGAGCAGGGCGCGCAGATCGGCCTCCCGGCCGAGGCCGATCACGGGGACGAGGTGCTTCTGCGCGTTGAGCACGAGCCCCTCGGAGTTGACCCCGCGGCTCAGGTGGATCGCCAGGTTCGGGATGCGCGCGACGGGGCGGCCGAGGTCGACGAGGTGGCGCTCGATCCGGCCGTCCCTGCGGAGGTGGACGCGGCCGGCCACGCTGAGATCGCGATCGAGCCAGGTCGAGTACAGCACGCCGCCGTAGACCTCGACGCCGAGCTGCTGGTAGCCGCTCCGCGAGAGCTCGGCGCTCGGCTTCACCCGGAGGTTCGGCGAGTCGGTGTGCGCGCCGAGGATGCGGAAGCCGCCCAGCGCCGGGTGCTCGACCCCGGCGACGAACGCGACGATCGTCGACCCGCCCCGGATGACGAAGCGGCGATCGCCCGGAGCGATCGCCCACGCGTCGCGCTCCCCGAGCTCCGAGAACCCGGCCCCCGCGAGCCGCGAGGCGACCTCGCGGACGGCGTGGTACGGCGTCGGCGCGCGATCGATGAAGGCGCAGAGGTCGCGCGCGGCCGCGACGCCGCGCTCGCGCAGCACCGACATCTCGTCCGCGCTCTTCGCGAAGCGCTCGCCAAGGTCGGTCGATGGCTTGGGATCGCCTGGGCGATCGAGGATCTCGGGGGCCGTCATGGGGGCGCCGAGTCTAGCAGAGCCGGCACGCGCCTCGCCCGGCGCGCGCTCGCCCGGATCGCTCGCGCCCCCGTCGCGTCCCCTCGCGCGCCTCGCGCCCCCTCGCGCGCCTCGCGCTCCTCGCGCGCCTCCCCAGATGGCGGCACACGCGCCCGGTGCGTCGTGGTATCGCCCACCGCCGCGCCGCGCGCCGGCCTCTCCGGCGCCGCGCACGCAACGGAGACGCGCCCCGATGTACCGCCTCGTCCGACCGCTCCTCTTCGCGCTCCCGCCCCGCCTGGCGCACGAGCTCGGCATGCTCGCGCTCGCCCCGCTCGAGCACGCGGCCCCGCTCCGCGCCCTCGTGCGCGCCCGCCTCGCGCCCCCCGACGGGCGCATCGCGGTGCGCGCCCTGGGGCTCGACTTCCCCTCCCCGCTCGGCCTGGCGGGCGGCTTCGACAAGGACGCCCGCCGGGCGCGCGCGCTCGCCGCCCTCGGCTTCGGCTTCGTCGAGCTCGGGACCGTCACGGCGCAGCCCCAGGCCGAGAACCCGCCGCCGAACCTCTTCCGGCTGCCGGCCGACCGGGCGCTCATCAACCGGCTCGGGTTCCCGAACCAGGGCGCCGCGCGCGTCACCGAGCGGCTCCAGGGCCGCGGCGGCGCGGCGGCCGTCGGCGTGCCGGTGGGCATCTCGATCGGCAAGTCCCGCGTCGCGCCGCTCGATCCGATCGAGCCCGCGATCGAGGACTACCTCGCGAGCTTCCGGGAGGTGCGGCGCGCGGCCGACTTCGTCGTGATCAACGTCTCGTCGCCGAACACAAAGGACCTCCGGGCCATGCAGGGGCCGGCGATCGCGCGGGCGCTCCTCTCGGCGATCGCGCGGGAGAACCGCGGCGCCGGGGCGCCGCTGCCGCTGCTCATCAAGGTCGCCCCGGACCTCGGCGACGAGGAGCTCGAGGCGCTGCTCGCCGTCGTCGAGGAGGTCGGCCTCGCCGGCGTCATCGCGACGAACACCACCGTGCGGCGCGACGGGCTCGCGACGGGCGCGGCGGCCGTCGAGGCGATGGGCGCGGGCGGGCTGAGCGGCCCGCCGCTCCGGCAGCGCTCGCTCGCGATGGTGCGGCGGATCCGCGCGCGCCTCGGGAACGGCGTCACGGTGATCGGCGCCGGCGGCATCGAGTCGGCCGAGCACGCGATGGACCAGCTCAAGGCGGGCGCCGACCTCGTGCAGCTCTACACCGGCTTCATCTACGGCGGCCCCCTCCTCCCCGCCACGATCGCGCGCGGGCTGTCCGACCTCGTGGCGCGCTCCGGCGCGCGGTCGATCCAGGAGCTCACCGGCCGGTCGGGCGGCGCGACCCACGCTGCGATGATCGACCATGGAGCTTGAAGCGCACGTCCACAGCGCCATCCGCGAGATCCCGGAGAGCGAGTGGGACGGGCTCGACGGCGCGGGCGAGGCGCCGTTCCTCTCCTGGGCGTGGTTCGACGCGCTGGAGCGGACGGGGTGCGTGGGCGAGGAGGCGGGCTGGCTGCCGCACCACATCACGCTCCGGGCCGAGGGCGTCCTGCTCGCCGCCGCGCCCGCGTACCTCAAGGACAACAGCGAGGGCGAGTTCGTCTTCGATCAAGGCTGGGCGTCGGCGTCCCACCAGCTCGGCGCGCCGTACTACCCGAAGCTCGTCGTGGCGGTGCCGTTCACGCCCGCCACGTCGCCGCGCCTGCTCGTGCGCCGCCCGGAGGACCGGCCGGCGCTCCTCGAGGTGTTCGCCGAGACGCTCCGCCAGCTCGTCGCGCGGAGCCGCATCTCGGGCGCCCACGTCCTGTTCCCGACCGAGGACGAGGCCGCCGCCCTCTCCGGCGCGGCGATGGCGCACCGCTGCGGCATCCAGTTCCAGTTCGAGAACGAGGGGTATGCGACGCTCGACGACTTCCTCGCGCGCTTCAACGCGAAGAGGCGGCACCAGATCCGGAGCGAGATGCGCGAGGTCTCGAAGCAGGGCCTGTCGATCGAGACGCTGCGCGGCGCCGAGATCACGCCCGAGATCGTGGACGTGATGTTCGGCTACTACGCCTCCACGGTGGAGAAGTTCGCCTGGGGCCGGCAGTACCTGAACCGCGCCTTCTTCGAGGAGATCGCGGCCCGGCTCCGCTCCTCCGGGGAGCGCGCCGGGGGCCGGGGAGGCGTCGAGATCGTCCTCGCGCGGGACGGCAAACGGCCCATCGCGGGCGCGCTCAACCTCGCCGGGCCGACGACGCTCTACGGCCGTTACTGGGGCGCTTCGGAGGAGCGCCCCTTCCTGCATTTCAACGTCTGCTATTATCATCCGGTCGAGGACTGCATCGCCCGGGGACTGCGCCGCTTCGAGCCGGGCGCGGGCGGGTCGCACAAGCTCGTACGCGGATTCGCGCCGAGCATCACCCACAGCGCCCACCACCTCGCGCATCCGCGCCTCGACGCTGCGGTGCGCGATTTCCTTGTCCGCGAGCGCGCCGTCGTCCGCGCGAAGACGGCGGACAGGGACGTGGCATTCCGCTGAGCGCTCCTGACGACGCGCGGTGTTGACGTGACGCGCTCGCGGGAGAGATGCTGTCGGGCATGCGCGCCTTTCTTGCCCTCCTCACCTCCTCCCTCGTCGTCGGGTTCGCCGTGAGCGGCGGCTGCTCGAGCAATCCGGCGGCCGACGCGACCTCGACGACCACGGCGGCGACGGTCGCCGGCGCCGGCGGCTCGCTCGGCTTCGGCTGCTTCGGCGGCAGCCCGGACGGGCGGTGCACGTTCCTCGCCCAGGTCCCCGAGAGCTGCGGCTGCCCCGATTGCGCGGACACGGCGAGCTGCCTCGGCTTCTGCAACGACGACGGCGCCTGCGATCTGCGGCCCGACGCCCCCGACGGCGAGGATTGCACCTGCCAGGACTGCGCGCACAGCGTCGCCGAATGCAGCCCGTCGCGCGGGTGCAACGACGCCGAGGGGTGCAACCTCAACGAGGATTGCACCTGCCCCGATTGCACGGACACGCCGCGGTGCACCGACCATTGCACCGACAACGGCTCGTGCGCGCAGTACTTCGAGGGCTGCTCCTGCGGCGATTGCCGCTCCGCGGAGCGCTGCGGCGGCAACCCGGCCACGACCACCACGGCCACGACGGGCGGCGGCGAGGGCGGCAGCGGCGGCAGCGGCGGCAGCGGCGCGGGCGGCGACCCGGCCGGCACCGGCGGCAGCGGCAGCGGCGCGGGTGGCGACCCGGCCGGCACCGGCGGCAGCGGCGGCAGCGGCGGCGCCGCCGGCACAGGCGGCGCGGGCGGGGCCGAGCGCTCGGGCAGCAAACCAGACCCCCGAGAGCGCAACTTAATTCACCGCCCGCGCCACACAGCGTCGCGGGCAGCCCGTGCGTCCGCAGGAACCAGCGCAC
>JAICEP010000049.1 GCA_025924095.1 Sorangium sp. | reverse complement strand
TCCTTCCTCGCCCGGAGGTCCTGACGCGCGGCGGACTGGAGAGGAGTCCTTCCTCGCCCGGAGGTCCTGACGCGCGGCGCGCTGGAGAGGAGTCCTTCCTCGCCCGAAGCTCCTCCCCCAGCACGCTTTACCGGGATGCGCGTGAAAGGATTCCCGGCGCAGCGCCGCGCGGAGGTACGGTTCGTGCCGTGTGTCCTCGAATGAAGCCCCAGACGTCCGAACGGCACGCACTCGCTCATTCACGCAACTCACACCCTGGCTCCGCGGCGCGGCGCGGCGCCTTGATCGCCGCGATCCTGCTCGGGATCTCGGCCTGCCAGGGCGCCGGAGAAGAGCCGGAACAAGAGGCCACCGGCGCCGTCAGCGCGGGCGCCGACCTCTATTCCGGCATTCCCCAGGACGGCGTCGTCCTCGGGGATCCGGGCGCGCCGATCACGCTTGTCGAGTTCTCGGATCTCCGCTGCTCGCATTGCCGGGATTACGCGCTCGAGGTCCTGCCCGTGATCCTCGACCGCCACGTGCGCACGAGGCAGGTGAAGCTCGTGTTCCGGAACCTCACGTTCCTCGGGCCGGGCTCCGTGCAGGCCGCGCGCATGGCCGCGGCGGTCGGCATGCAGGGCCGGCTCTGGGAGTTCGTCGACAACTTCTTCCGGATCCAGGCGCGCGAGCGCCCGCCGGTCACGGACGAGCTCCTGCTGCGCATCGCCTCCGAGCTGCCGGGCGTGGACGCCGCGCGGGCGATGGCGCAGCGCGACAGCGGGGAGGTCGTGCGGCAGCTCGAGGCCGCGCGGGCCGAGGCCGCTCACCTCCAGGTCCACGGCGTGCCGGCGCTGTTCCTGAGCCGCGAGGGAGAGGGGCTCCGCCGGCTCCGCCTCTCCTCGATGTCGCCGGAGCCGATCTCCCGCGCGATCGAGCAGCTCCTGCGCGCGGCGCGCCCGCGCGGGTGAGCGCGCGGCGGCCGCGACAGGGGCCGGCTCCCCGCGCGGTTTTTGGTACGCTCGCGCGGGGATGACCGCCTCGCCGCTCGTGTTCCCTCCCCGCCCCCCCTCGCTGCACGGCCGGCGCCGCGAGCTCGCGACGCTCACGGCGACCCTGCGCGCGTCGCGCCCGACGCGCATCGCGCTCGTCGGCACGGGCGGCAGCGGCAAGTCGACGCTCGCGTGCGCGCTCGGGCACAGGCTCGCGGCCGAGCTCCCCGGCGGGATCCACTGGTTCCGGGTCGGCGCCTGGGACGCGCGCACCCTGCTCGGGATGCTGTCGCTCCGCTTCGGGGCCGGGCCGTCGCCCTCGCTGCCGGCGCTGCGGCGCCGCCTGCGGGCGCTCGGCGAGATGCTCATCGTGCTCGACAACCACGAGCACGACCGCGCCGTCGCCGAGCTGCTCGACGGCCTCCGCGACGAGGCGGTGACGTGGGTCATCACGGCGCGGCGCTGCCTCGTGGCCGGCGTCTCCATCTTCCCGGTCATCGCTCCCCTCGTGACCTCGGGGCAGAGCCCCTTCCCCGCGGTCGCCTCGCTGACCCGCCTGCTCCGCTGGAACCCGGTCTCCCTGGAGCTCGCCGACGCCATCGTCGAGGGCGGCGCGGCCGACGTCGCCGAGCTCCACCGCTGGCTCGTGTCGGGCGGCGTCGACCGCGTGCAGGTCATCGATCACGAGGACGACCTCCCCGAGGTCGGCCTGCTCGTCGCCTGGGTCTTCCGCGGGCTCTCGCCGCCGGCGCGGCGGATGCTCGCGGTGCTGGCGCACTCGAACGGCGACCACATCGACGAGGGCTCCCTCGCGCAGCTCGCGCGGGCGGGGCGGAGCGCCGGCGACGCCCTCGCGTCGCTCCGCCGCTTCCGGCTTGTGCAGGAGCCGCTCGCGGGCCGCTTCGCGCTGCACGCGACCGTGCGCCACGCCCTCATGAAACGCACGCGCTTCGATCAGGGCCGCTTCTTCGAGCACTACGTGGCGCTCCTCGAGCGCTCTCCGGAGCGGCTCGACCTCGAGCAGACCCACCTGTTCGCGGCCATGGACTACGCCCATGACACAGGGAGCGTCGCGGCCGCGATCCGCGTGAACGAGCTGCTCTCGCGGCTGTCGCTCTGACGCCCGCGCTCCCCGCGGACGGCCGCCGCGGCCGCGGTCAACGCGGCTCTTCGGGGCTCCCCTCGTGCGGGCCCCCCTCGTGCGGGCTCCCCACGTGCTCGCGGCAGAGCTCGACGAGGCGCTTCAGCACCCACTGCCCCGCGGGGCCCAGCACGAGCCCCGGCCGGTGGACCACGGCGAGCGACAGGAGGTGCTCGTCCTCCCCCCACGCCTCCGGCCGGACGCGGACAAGACGTCCGGACCTGAGATCGTCGCGGATCATGTGCTCTGGCAGGTTTCCCCAGCCGAGCCCTGCGCACAGGAGCTCTCGCTTGGTCTGGAGATCGACGACACGCCAGGTGCGGGGGGACAGCACGGCCTGCTCCGGTGAGCGCGCCCCGCCGCGCTCGCTCAGCACGATCTGCACGTGCTCGCGCAGCTGCTCGGTCGCGACGCGCCCGGCGTGCTGCTGCGCGGCGGCGAGCGGGTGCGTCTTGCCGGCGACTGGCACCATGCGCACGGACGTGAGGTGACGGCGCTCGAGCCCCTGGGCCGCCGCCGCCGGCCCCACGACCCCGAGCTGGCAGGTCCCGTCGAGCACCCGATCGGCGACGGCGGCCATGGTCTCGGTGTGCACGACGAGCTCCACGGTGGGGTAGACGCGCGCGAACTCGACGCAGAGATCGACGAGCGCGGAGAGCGGAAAGACAGCGTCGACGCACAGCGAGACGAGCGGGTCGAGGCCGCCGGCGAGCCGCTGCGCCGCGCTGCTGAGCGCGTCCGCGTCGGCGCACACCCGCCGCGCGGCGCCGAGCAGGACGCGGCCCTGCTCCGTGAGCGCCGGGATCCTCGTCGATCGGTCCCAGAGGACGACCCCGAGCTGGCCCTCCAGGTTGGCCATCGCGTGGCTCACGGCCGACTGGACGCGGTGGAGCTTCCTGGCCGCGGCCGAGAAGCTGCCCTCGTCGGCGACCGCGATGAACGTGCGCAGCTGGTCGAGCGTGATGGAGTCGTGCACCGCGCGTCACCCTGCCACGGCTCGCCGCGCCCCGGCGCGGCGGTCGTCCGTCAGCCCGCCGGCGGCGGGCCTCCTGCGCTTGTGAGCTCGACAAAAACAGCGCGGCGACCGGGGCAGGCGAGGAGCGTTTTCCCAAGGGGTCTACCCTCCAGCCGGCCGCGCGGCCCGCGGGCGGGTAGACCCCTTTTTCTACGCTCCTCGCCTGCCCCGGCCGCCGTCGCGCGCTCAGCCGAGCGCGCTCGTCACGGCCTGGAGCAGCCGACGACGCCGATCAGAGCGCCGGATTGGCGTTCTTCACGCACTCCACGAAGTACTCGTGGAACCACTGACCCGCCTGCGGTGCGCGCGTGTCTGCGTTGTCCTCGCCGCAGAACAGGTCGTAGCGCGGCTCGCCCGCCTTGCCAACACCGTCGGAGTCACCCGGCGGCTTGACCCAATAGAAGGCGTCGAGGCGCGTCGCGCCGCCCGGGTTCGCCTTGGGCCGCTGGCCCATGCCGGCGCCGATGTTGTTGCACCAGAAGCCCCAGTCGGTCCGGATGTTGCCGGCGCCGTTGCGGCTCGTGTCGATGATGAAGTGCTTGTCGCCGAGGCCTTCAGCCGCGAGCGCCGAGGCCATGGCATCGACATAGTCGAACTCGCCGAAGCAGGGGTTGTCCTGCTGATCGTAGCTCTCCGAGCTATAGCTGAGCTGCGTGTAGTTCGCGACGTTGGTCGCGAAGCCGCGGACGCCGGCCGGGTTTCCGGCGGCGTTGATGACCCTGGCGAAGATCTCGGCGCCCTTCTTCTGGTTGTCCTCCCAGCCGAGCCAGCCCGAGTGCGCCGCGTCGATGTACTGGTACACGTGCGGCATGTTGAGCTCCTTGAGCGCGTGCGCGACGTTCTCCTCGTAGGACGTCGCCGTCGTTTGATCGCATCGCTTCCCGCCCAGGTTCGTGGCGATGTTGGGGAGCGAGTCGGGCTCGATGATCGTGATGATGCGCTGGTTCGGGCGAGCGGCGAGGATCTCCTTGATCGGCTTGATGAACTCGTTCCGGTACCGCTCGGTGCCGTTTTCATCGAGCTTGAGCTCGCCGTTCGACGCCTCGGCGAAGCAGTCGCGGTTCGGCAGGTCGTACACGACGATGACCGGAACGACCGGCTCGCAGAGCTGGTTCTGAAGCTCGAGCGCGGCATCGAGGTGCCCGGCGAGGCGGTCGACCGCCGCGATCTGGTCGAGCCAGAACGCGGTCGGGATCTCCTGGACCTTCTTCATCTTCGCGACGAGGGCCGCGTCCGTCGTCTTGTCGATCGACGACTGGACCTTCGCGATGTACTCCGGGTCCACGAACAGCCGCCCACCGTCGAACGGGTTGCCGCCCACCGGCGAGATGTCGACCGGTCCGGTGCAGTTGCCGCCCGACGCCGTCGAGGCCGTGCCCGTCGGGGTGCCCGCGCCCGCGCCGCTGCCCGTCGGGGTGCCCGCGCCCGCGCCGCTGCCCGTCGGGGTGCCCGCGCCCGCGCCGCTGCCCGTCGGGGTGCCCGCGCCGCTGCCCGTCGGGGTGCCCGCGCCCGCGCCGCTGCCCGTCGGGGTGCCCGCGCCCGCGCCGGCGCCGCCCTCTCCGTTGCTGCTCCCGCCGCCCCCGTCGCCCGAGCACGCCGCAAAAGAGGCGGTCGTGAGGAGGACCGCAACCCACTTTGCCAACCCGAGCTGATGCGAATTCCTTCTCAGCATATTAAGCCTTTCACCTACGTCACTGAAGAAACCAGGCAAATCCAACGTATCAAAAATAGCGTGCCGAGCCTAGACCAAGGGTTTCGCAGGGGCAAGGACAAACGGCGGCTATCCCATGCCAGCGTGGCTCCATCGTAATCTGCCGTGCGGTTATTTTTCACGGCGAATAGAAATGTCCGCCGCCTCTCGACCGCCTCTCGACCGCCTCTCGACCGCCTCTCGACCGCCTCTCGACTTACGACGTTCCGACGCGCGTCGCGAGCGCGTCACATGGCGCGTCCGACAACGGCCCGCAAGGCTGTTTCGCACGGGGAAACCACGCTGGGAGAGGATGGCCTCCGGGCCCAACGCATCGCGCAATCCACGCGACGGGTCGGCGCGGCCTGGCCGTCAAAGTGACATGGCAGACAACGAGAACTGTTTCGGGTTGATTTCCAGGTACGTCACCGACGGTGAGCTCACCCTCTCTGAACCGCAGCGTGCTCGGGTTGCGCGGCGAGTCACGGTGAGCTCACGCTCTCTGAACCGCAGCGTGCTCGGGTTGCGCGGCGAGTCGGACGTAGCAGTGACGCAGGGTGGCACTTTGAGACGCACCGCGCCGGGGGCGCGTCGTGCGGTGATCGTGGGGAGTGCAGCGCTCATCCTCGGCTTGCCCGCGCGCCTTCATCCAGCCGGCGCTCATGATGTTGATAACGAGTGGGCTCGCCGGCCGGCCGCGTCGCGCGGAGCGCGTGTCGAGGGACGCCGTCCGCAGGCGCGCCCGTCGCCGGGCCGCCACCGAGCCGCTTCTGGCCGGTCGCCGCCGATCGGTTAGGCTTCGGTCCCCCCCTGCCCCGCAGAGCCCGCCATGCGCTTCGTCGTCGTCTCGCTGATCCTCCTCGTCGTCCTCGGGGCCCTTGGCCTGTACGTGCACCGGCGCGCCTCCGGCCTGCTCGGCTTGCGCCTGCGCGGCCGGCGCGTGCTGGCCTGCCTGCTCGCCGCCGGCGTGCTCGCGATGATCTCCGCGCGGCTCTGGCGGGGCGTGCTGCCCGAGGGCGTGCTCCGCGGGGTGGTGCTCGTGAGCAGCATCCTCTCGCTCGGCGTCCTGCTCTCCGCGGCCCTGCTCGCCATCGTGGACCTCGGGCACCTGATCGCGCGGCTCGGGCGCGCCGCGCTCGGACGCGCCCGAGCCGCCGCGCGCCCCGCAGACGCGGACGTGGCGCACCGCCCTGGCGAGCCAGGGGCGCGCGAGGACGGCGGCGACGCGGGCGAGCCGCTCTCGCCGCAGCTCGCGCCGCTCTCGCCGCAGCGGCTCGCGCCGCCGGCGCTCCCCCGCCGCGCATTTCTCGCGAACGGGGCCGTCGGCTCCGCCTTCCTCATCGGCGGCGGCAGCGCGGTGTATGGAGCCCTGGTCGGGCGACACGACTACGTCATTGAAGAGGTCGCCATCCCGATACCGGGCCTGCCGCGCAGCCTGGATGGCTTCACGATCGTGCAGCTGTCCGACATCCATCTCGGGCTGTTCGTGGGTGAGCCGCAGATGCGCGCCGCCGAGGATCTCGTGCGCAAGGCGCGCGGCGATCTCGTCGTGATGACGGGCGATCTCATCGATTTCAATCCGATGTATGCCGAGCACCTCGGGCGGCTCACCCGGAGGCTGGGCCCGCTCGCCCGGGAGGGGGTCGCGGCGATCCCGGGCAACCATGACCATTTCGCCGGCATCGACGCGGCGCTCGACGCGCTGGAGCGCGGCGGCGCCCGCGTGCTGAGCAACCGGGGGAGCGTCGTGGGAGGGGCCGGCGGCGCCGTCGCGCTGCTCGGCGTCGACGACGTGTGGGCGCGAGGGCGCGTGCCCGGCGGCGGCCCCGACCTCCGCCGCGCGCTCGCGGACGTGCCCCGCGACCTGCCGCGCGTGCTGCTCTGCCACAACCCGGTGTTCTTCCCGGACGCCGCCGGCGAGGTGGCCTTGCAGCTCAGCGGCCATACCCACGGCGGCCAGGTGAACCCGCTCGTCCGGCCCGCCGACCTGGTGCTCCCGCACGGCTACGTGGCCGGGCTCTACAAGCGCGGCAGCGCGCACCTCTACATCAACCGCGGCTTCGGCACCGCCGGGCCGCCCGCGCGCATCGGGGCGCCCCCCGAGGTGAGCCGCATCGTGCTCGTCGCCGCCTGACCGCCTGGCGCGATGCCCGGGGCCGCCGTCGCTGAGCCCGCCTGGCGCATGTCGAGCCGATGCGGGCAGGGGCTCGAGAGCGGCGGTGATCTCCGGCGGCGATCGCGAGCTCCCGAAGGTTCTCGATAATTTTCAGGATAGGGCGTGTCCTCCGGTTCTTGATTCTCGTGCCGAGGGTGTTCAGGCTCTGACGCGCGATGAGCGCGACGCGCGCGACGATCCGACGACCGCTGCCGACCTGTGGCCCGCGAGGGGCGCTCTTGCTGGGCCTGCTGCTCGCGACCTTCGCCGAGGGGTGCGCGCGCCCGCCGCTCGCCGCCCCTGTCGGCCGGAGCGATGCGCCCATCGCCCCGCCGGAGGGCGGCTTCGAGCCGGCGCCGGAGCCTCCGCCGCCTGCGGAGGAGCCGGCGCTCCTCGAGATCGAGGTCCCCGGCTTCGGGCCTGCGGTGGTCGTGACACCGCGCGGCGAGGGGCCGCGGCCCGTGCTCGTTGTCGCGCACGGCGCGGGCGATCGGCCCGAGTGGCACTGCGAGCTCTGGCGCCCGATGGTGCGAGGGGCCGGGTTCGTGCTCTGCCCGCGCGGCAAGCCCATCGACGCCCGGGCGCCGGACGGCGGGCGGATCTTCTACTACCCGGACCACCACGCGCTGAGCCGCGAGGTCGCCGCGGCCGTCTCGGCGCTCTCGACGCGCTTCGGGGATCGGGTGGATCTCCGCGACCCGATCTATGCGGGGTACTCGCAGGGCGCGATCATGGGCGCGCTGCTCTTGCCCGGGCACGCCGCGCGCTTCGCCCGGGCGGCGCTGATCGAGGGCGGATACGGCGGCTTCGGCGAGTGGACGCCGGGCACCGTCCGGCGCTTTCGCGGCGGCGGCGGGGCGCGGGTGCTGCTCGCGTGCGGGGGGGCCTACTGCGCGGCGCAGGCGCGCAAGACGCAGGCGATGCTCGAGCGCGGCGGCGTGACCGCGCGCGTCCTGCACGCCGAGGGCGCCGGCCACAGCTACGGCGGCCTGATGGAGCGCGCGCTCCACGAGGTATACCCGTGGGTCGTCGAGGGCGATCCCCGCTGGCTCGGCGGCGCCGCGCCCTCGCCCGGTGCGGCCGCGCCCTCGCCGGGCCGCGCCGGCGCCCGCTCAGGCGGACGCGGCGGCGATGCTGCGCGCGCGCTCGGCGAGCCCCTGCACGACCGAGTGGAAGCTGCGCAGCTGCCTCACCTTGCCCTGGCCGAACCGCCGCTCGATGCCGCGCCGGAGGGCTGGCACCCTCGCGGTCCCGCCCGTGCAGCACACGACGTCGACCCCATCGAACGACACGCCGGCGTCCTGCACCGTCTGGTCGAGCGCGCGGAGGATCGCGTCGATCTGCCGCTCGCTCCCGGCGTCGAACTCCTCCCGCGCGATGCGCTCGCGGATGTGCATTGACGGATAATCGAAGCGGAACTCCGTGACCGCCTCGCCGGACAGCGCGCACTTGCTGCGCTCGATCTCCTCGAAGAGCCGGAAAGCGAGCGAGTCTTCCACGAGGCAGAGCAGGTTATCCATGCGCTGCCGATCCTCGGACCCGAGGGACCACGCCCTCACGTCGCGGAGGAAGGCGAGGACATCGCGGTGCTGGAGCACCGTCATGTCGGCCGGGGAACAGAGCTTCTCGACGATGGGCCGGGGCATGGTCAGCTGGTTCGAGCCGAGCGGGACGCGGTAGGTGACCTCCGCCCCGAAGTGGCGGGCGATCTTGTGGCGCATGACGCTGCCGTCGAGCGCGTCCCCCGCGATGGAGACGCCGCCGAGCGAGAGCACGTCGGACGGCGTGAACCCCTCCGGCCGCATCCGCACGATCGTGTAATCGGACGTCCCTCCGCCGAAATCTGCGACGAGGACGACGGCCCCGCGGTCGAGCTCCAGGTGAAAGTCGTGCGCCGCGGCGACCGGCTCGGGGCAGAAGAAGACCTCGCGAAAGCCGGCGATGCGCGCCGCCCGCTCGAGCCGCTCCTCGGCGAGGCGGTCCTCCGCCGGGTCGGTCGAGAACTTCGCCGGCCTGCCCAGCACGACGCGCGCGACGTCCGCGTCGAAGTGGCGGTTCGCCCGCTCGCGCATCTCGCGCAGGAAGCGGCCGATCAGGTCCTCGATGGTCACGAGCCGGTGCCCGATCTGCGTGCCCGAGAAGCTCCGGTCAGGGAGGTATTTCTTGATCGAGCGGATGAAGCGGCCTTGCATGCCGTTCGCGACGAAGTCCCCGATCGCCGCCGCGCCGCAGGAGAAGTGCTGCTGCCCGAAGAACAGCAGGCTCCGGAGGACGGTGGGGTCGGCCGCCGCGCCGTCGAGCGGGATGGGCGGGCAGGTCGCCTCCGCGCTGGCCGCCGAGAGCAGCGAGTTGGAGGTGCCGAAATCGACGGCATACACCTCGGGCCTGAACCGTGCGGACATGATCTCGCCTCCTCGTGGGGTGCCTGGCGGGCACGGGGATCTCGCCGATCCAACCGCTGTTGACAAGCTCGCTAGGACACGCGCGTCACGCGCCGCAGCGCCACGAGGAGCGCGACGAGCGCGATCAGGGCCGGCAGGGCGATCGCGCCGATGTTGAGCCAGCCGAGCCAGTCGGTCGGGGCGAGCCCCAGGGCGGGGATCGGCAGCGCGAATGCGTTGTAGGCGGCGACGCCGAGCGCGAGGACGCCGCACGAGAGGAACAGCCACGCGAGCGCGGCCAGGAGGCCCTTGCCGAGGCGCTCCATGGCCGGCGCGCTCCGCCAGCGCCCGATGAGGACCCGGATCGTCGCGGTGAACGCGAAGAGCGAGAGCGCCCCCGCGACGCCCGCGGCGATGAGCATCTCCGTCTCGCTGAGCGCCCGCCGCTCGGTGACGCCGTAGACCGTGCGGAGGACCATCGCGGCGCTCGTGAAGACCGCCGCGCCCGCGGCGAGGCTCACCGCGATGGACAGCAGCAGCGCGACGGGCCGCGCCCGCCGCGCCCTGCGCGTCACGTCGTCCGCGCTCTGGCTGCCCTGGGCGTTGGGGATGACGACCGTGGCGATCTCGTCGTTCGGCGCGCCGTCGGTCATCGCCGTGGTCGTGCCGAGCGCGCGCGCGGGCCCGAACGGGTCCTGCATGTCGAAGTCGGCGAGCAGGCGGTCGAGCTCCTGCGCGGAGGGCGGCCGGTCCTCGCGCGTCCGGGCCATGGCGCGCTGGATCAGCGCCTCGAGCCCCTCCGGGATGGTCTTGTCGATGTCGCGCGGGCGCCGCGGATCCTCGGTGAGCAGGCGGATCATCGTCCGGGCCGGCTCCTCCTCGGGGAAGGGGCGCTCGCCCGTGAGCATGCGGTACAGCACGGCGCCGACCGCGTAGATGTCCGCGCGGGAGTCGACCTGGGCCGAGCCTCGCGCCTGCTCCGGCGCCATGTACTGCGGCGTGCCGACCACCGAGCCCGTGCGGGTGAGATCGGCGCCGTCGAGCACCTTGGCGACCCCGAAGTCGAGGATCTTCACGTGGATGCTGCCCCCCTCGCGCCGGACGAGGAACAGGTTCGACGGCTTGAGGTCGCGGTGGACGACGCCGGTCGCGTGGGCCGCGGCCAGGCCCCGGCAGACCTGGCGCGAGATGGTGATGGCGGTCGGGAGCGGCAGCTTGCCGACCTGGTCGAGGAGGCCGCCGAGATCCTCGCCGTTGAGCAGCTCGGTCACCATGCACGGGCGCCCGTCCTTGAGGCGCACGATGTCCACCACGTCGATCACGTGCTCGTTGCCCACGCGCGCGATCGTCTGCGCCTCGCGCTCGAAGCGGGCCATCGCCTCCCGGTGGCTGGCGAAGTGCTCGTGCGGCACCTTGACGGCGAAGCGCTTGGGCAGGCGGATGTGCTCGGCGACGTAGACGCGGCCCATGCCGCCCGCGCCGATCACGCCGGTGATGCAGAAGCTCCCGGCGAGCAGCTCGCCGACCATCGGGTCGGTCGCGGTCACGCCCTGGAGCTCCAGGGCGGTCGCGTCGATGGGGCAGACGAGGAAGTCGAGCGGGTACCGGACGGCGCACACGGGGCAGCGTCGGGTAGGTCGTTCCGGGGGTGCCTGCCGCGCCTGGTCCGGGTCGACGTGCCTGGCTAGCTCGACCATCGACCGGCAGTCTAGAACATAAGCGGGTTCCCGGCGCGACGGATCTCGGCCGCGCCGGCCCTGCCGCCGGCGATCACATCTCCTCGAGCTCCTTGCCCTTCGTCTCGGGGATGAAGGCGATGACGAACACGAGCGAGGCCGCCGCGGCGGCGGTGTAGAGCCCGTAGGCGATGCCCAGGCCGGCGACCTTGAGCACGGGGAAGGTGGCGGTCACGAGGAAGTTCGCCAGCCATTGCGCGGCCGCCGCGATCGAGAGGGCGAGGGCGCGGATGCGGTTCTCGAACATCTCCCCGAGCAGCACCCACGTCACCGGACCCCAGGACGCCCCGAAGCAGAAGACATAGAGATTGGCCGCGAGGAGCGCGATGGGGCCGGCGGCGCCCGTCAGCGCGGGGTTGCCCGCGGCGTCCTCGCCCGCGGCGGCGAACACGGCCGCCAGGGTGCCGAGCGTCAGCGCCATGCCGATCGAGCCCGCGATGAGCAGCGGCCTGCGCCCGACGCGGTCGACGGTCGCGATGGCGAGGAGGGTGGTCGCGATGTTCGTGACGCCGGTGATGACCGTGATCGCGAGGGCGCTTCGCTCGGAGAACCCGACCGCCTGCCAGAGGACGCTCGAGTAATAGAAGATGACGTTGATGCCCACGAGCTGCTGGAACGCCGACAGGCCGATGCCGATCCAGACGATGGGGAGCAGCCCTGAGCGCCCCCGCAGGTCGGCGAGCCTGGGCCGGTGCTCGGACGAGAGCGTCCTCTGGATCTCGAGGAGCTTCGCCTGGGCGGCCGCGCCGAGGAGGCCGCGAAGCACGGCGAGCGCCTCGGCCACACGGCCCCGAGCCACGAGATAACGCGGGGACTCGGGGATCAGCAGCGCGCCGATCCCATAAAGGAGCGCCGGGGGGATGGCGCTCCAGAACATCCATCGCCAGGCGCTGGCCCCGAGCCAGAACGGGTTCGCCGCCGAGCCCGCGGACGTCGCGATGGCGTAATCGCCGAGCAGGGCGACGAAGATGCCGAGCACGATCGCGAGCTGCTGGAGCGATCCGAGGCGTCCGCGCAGGTGAGCCGGCGCGATCTCGGCGATGTACGCCGGAGCGACGACGCTGGCCGCGCCGATGGCCACGCCCCCGAGCACCCTCCACGCGCTGAAGTCCCAGGGCGAGAGCGCCGCCCCCGAGCCCGCCGCGCTGACCACGAAGACAAGCGAGTTCACCAGCATGGTCCGTGTCCGGCCGTAGCGATCGGCCAGCCTGCCCGCGAGCACCGCGCCGACGGCCGCGCCGAGCAGCGCCGAGGACACGGACAGGCCGACCGCGACCGTGTGCGCTCTGAACATCCTCTCCAGCGCGCCGACGGCACCGTTGATCACGGCGGTGTCGAACCCGAACAGGAAGCCGCCCAGCGCGGCGACGGACGCGATCAGGGCAATCCGCACCGTGGAAGGGTGCTTGTCGCCGCGTCCGTCCCCCTGCTGCCCCGCTGGCTCTCCCATGAGCCCGGTGAACCACGAAGCGTGCCGCCGGCGCCTCGTCAGCTCGAGCGCCGCAGGCGCCCATGAGGCTGGGCGCCCAGAGCAGCGGGATGCCAGCGGGGCCGCACGTACATGAAGCGCCCCGGGGTGCGCAGCGTCACGCGCCACAGGATGACCGCCCCGATCGTGGTGAGCACCGTCGAGGCCAGCGCGAGCGCTCCGACATCGCCGATCATCAGGGCCAGCGCCCGGACCACGATCCGGCAGACCCAGAAGTCACCCAGGTACACGACGATCGAGTTTTGGCCGAGGTACCGCAGCGGCCCGGTCCACGACAGCTTCGACAGCATCACCGCGGAGAGGATCACCCCGAGCGCGCCCGCGTAGCCGAGCGCGAGGCTCACGATCGGCAGCTCCGCCCAGGCCGCAGCGACCATGAGACCGTTGATGACGCCCCAGCACACCAGGTAGCCCAACGCCGCGCCCGCGCGCGCATGCGCCCACTCGGCGATCCGGAACACGTGCGGCGCGAGCACGTACCCCGAGTAGAAGTACACGTACCGTGACGCGAACTGGTTGATCACGGTCCACTCGGTCTCGATCTGCGTGCTGTGGAGCGCCACGGCGCCGAGCCACATCACCCACGGCGGGACCGATCGCGTCAGGCGGGTCACGACGAAGAAGATCGGCAGCATGTGGATGAACCACAGCGTGCCGATCGGATCGATCCAGCGCCGGAAGTAGGCCAGCACGACCCCGCGCGCTGAGGCGTCGTCCGCGCGGACCAGGGGCTCGAGGTCCACGACCACGAAGCGCAGCGTCATCCACAGCAGATAGTAGTAGAGGAAGTGCACGACCTTTGTGTCGAGGTAGCGCCGCCACGGCCGGCGCAGCGCGCTCGCCAGGAAAAGGCCGGCGATCAGGAAGAAGTCGGGCATGCGGAACGGCCGGGCGAACTTGACGACCTCCTCGAGCCAGCCGATCTCGCGCATCCGCTCCTGCGCGACGTCATTCGCGTGCAGCATCACGACGAAGAAGATGCAGATGCCCTTCGCGTAATCGACCCACTCCACCCGCGGCTTCGGGATCTGCACGCTCGGCTCGATCGCGGGCGGTTCACCTGCGGCTTGCATGGAGAGGGAAGCCTTCATGTACAGAACGACCTCGTCGACACCCACCCGACGACACGACCGCGTCACCGATGCACGAAATCGGGAGCAGTGCCCATCATAGCAAGAAACGCGAGCTTCCGGCGACGAGCGAGATCGAATTCACGTCGGACAGACGTCCGAGGAGTAATGTCGTGACCAGGGCGAACCTGGTCACTTTGACGAGCAAAACTGGTCGATGAGGTCACGACAAAACTCATCATTCGTCGTCAAATCTCGACCGGTGGTCACCCGATCTCGCTCGAGGTGCTCTGCGAGCAACCTGGACGCATCGGCGGGCGATATGGCATGAACGCATCCACGACGATCGGAGCAGGGTGCCGGAACGGCGTCCTCGCTGCCGCCGAGATCTCCGTGGCGGCCCTGCGCGAGC
Organism: Sorangium sp.; assembly: GCA_025924095.1. Taxonomy (GTDB): domain Bacteria; phylum Myxococcota_A; class Polyangia; order Polyangiales; family Polyangiaceae; genus Sorangium. The sequence continues at coordinate 4,280 of JAICEP010000049.1, read as the reverse complement.
GGGACGAGCACGCCGGGGCGCGGCGCTGCCCCCGCGCCCTGCCGCGGGCGTGCCGCCCGTGGAGAGGGGCAAAGGACGTCTGCTGCCCGCGCGATCCGGGCGGCGTGGAGGTCCGGGAGCGCTACCGGGCGTGGGCGCAGAGGATGGCGGCGGCGCCGCGGCCGCACACGTCGAGCGCGCCGTCGCCGTCGAGGTCGGCGAGCTCCAGCGTCATGCCGTGGCGGTCGACGCCCCAGCCCGCGGCGTTCGTGTAGTCCTGCGGCAGGATCGGGCGCATGCGATCGAAGCCGCTGCCGCTCGACAGCCCGCAGACCAGGCCTGTGGGGCTGCGACCGCACACGTCGGCGTAGCCGTCTCCATTGATGTCGCCGAGGCGAATGGACCCATAATAGGCGCGCGACGCGTCCCAGCCGGTCGGGGTCCCGGTGTCGGCGAAATCGCTCCGCAGCGACCACCTGCGCGGGTCCTCGAAGCCGCCGCCGCCGGCCTTGCCGGTGGCGCAGATGATCTTGGCGGCGCCGCGGCCGCACACGTCGGCGCGACCGTCGCCGTTGATGTCGCCGAACGCGAGGGTCATGCCGTGCCGCTCCGCGCTCCAGCCGAGCGCGTCGAGGTACTCGGTGCCGAGCCACGTGGCGGCGGGCTGGAAGGCGCGGTGCTGATCGTTGATCGCGCACTGAATGCCGCCGGCGCCGCGGCCGCAGACGTCGGCGTAGCCGTCGCCGTCCACGTCCACGAGGCGCAGCGAGCCATGGTATTGCGCGCCGGCCGCGAACTCGGTCGCGTTCGAGAATGACGTGGTCCAGGCGCGAAAATCGGGCACGAAGGCGGTGCCGGTCGCGTTCGCTGTCGCGCAGAGGATGCCGGCGCCGCCGCGGCCGCAGACGTCGGCGCGGCCGTCGTGGTCCACGTCCCCGAGCATGAGCGTCATGCCGTGCATCTCGGTGGCCCAGCCGCGCGCGTCGCTGAACTCGGCTGTGTAGAGCGCGGGAGCGCCGAAGCCGGATCCGCCCTGGTTCAGGGCGCAGTAAACGCCGTCGGGGCGGCGGCCGCAGACGTCCGCCAGGTGATCGCCGTTCACGTCGCCGAGGCGGACCGAGCCATAGTAATACGAATGGTCCCCGTAGAGGCCGGACGCGTCGCTGTCGCTGAGCAGGCCGCCGCTCGTCCAGCCGGTCACCACGCCGAAGCGCGGGGTAAAGCTCTGCTGCGGGACGACCTCCAGACCGCCGCCGCTCGCCGGCTGCGCGACGCAATCCCAGACCTGGACGACCGTGCCGTTGGCCGGATTGGCGCCCCTCACGTCGAGGCACTTGCCGTCCAGCCCGCGCAGCATGCCGTCGCTCGTGAGGGTCCACTTCTGGTTGGGCACGTCGACGCAGTCCCAGATCTGGACGGGCGTGCCGTTCGTCGTGTTCGCGCCGCGGAGATCGACGCACTTGTCCGTGCCGGCGAGCTGGATCTTGCCGCCCTTGAGCGTCCATCTCTGGTTGGGCACGCCGGCGCAGTCCCGGATCTGGAGCGTTGTGCCGTTCGTGGTGTTGCCGCCCGGGAGGTCGAGGCACTTGTCCGACAGGCCGGCGAGCCACCCGTCCGCATAGGTGATCTGGGCACTCTGGTACTGGCTGCCCAGCCATGAGCCGTGCGCGCCGTCGCCGTAGGTCGAGCAGTCGCCGATATGCGCGTCATGCGCCGCGTAGGCGCAGAAGACGTCGGTCTTGTCCGCCTTCTGCTGCGCCGAGAGGTTCTCCTCCTCGTCCGCGATGTTGTAGTCGCGGTGCACGACGAGCTGGTGGTCCGGCGCGTAGGCGTGATGCGCATTGAACGCGAACTTCGCCGCGTGGACGTGATCGGAGTGGTCGCCGCCGTAGAGATCGCTCAGGTCCTGGATGTGCATGCGCGTCGGGGCGAAGCGCTGCACGAGCGAGCGCAGGACCGCGCCGAGCTCGCTCTTCGTGTAGGTGGTGCCGGCGCAGCTGCCCCACGTACCGAGCACCGGGACCGTGGAGGCGCCCGTCGTATCGTTCCACAGGTTGCGCAGGCTCTTGTGACCCGGGCGGTTACAATCGGTGTCGCCCGAGGGAGAGGCGAAGCCGTCGCCGCCGCCGCCGTCGGGCAAGCGCAGGAAGACGACGGAGACGCGGCGGTTGCCGTCGAGCGTGAAGCGGTAGGTGGGCTTTTCGTTCACCGTATCGACGCTGGCGGTCCAGCGGTTAACCACGCCGGCCATGAGCGCATACGCCGCGCGGATGCCCGCCTCGCGCCCATCCTTCCAGTAGGCGCTTGTGTCGCCGGCGTCGCCGGCCGTGAGATAGACGGTGCGCACGGTGTGCCCGGCGCGAATGCTCTCACGCACGTCCGGGCTCATGAACAGCAGGTCGTCGTCCTCGTGGGCGACCATGTAGAGATCATGAAACTGGCTCCCTGCGGGCAGCGTGAGCGCCCCGGCGGCCTCCCCGGATTCGTCGCCGGGCGCGGCGTCGTCGGAGGCGTAGCACCCGGCGGCGAGCCCGCCCGGTCCGAGCAATCCGATGAGGAGAAGGCTGCGCGCTGCGGCGCGCTGCCAGCGAGAGGGAGACTTGGGCTGTTTCGACATGGAGACTCCTGCCTTCGAGCCGCGCGGGTCGCGAGGCGAGCAGGCGCGAGAGCAGGATGCGTGCCCGGGCGATGGGCGTGGGATGGGCGAGGATCCGGCGGTATCCTGCGGAGAGCGGTGGCGAGAGGGCGTCGCCGAGCCGGCTAGTGGCCGGCCGGTGGACCGGCCACATCGAGCGGGGCCGCGCAGCGTGGGCCAGAGCAAGCCGCGCAGGTGTGGGCGTACAGTATCACCTGAATGATTCAACCCGACGGCTGCGTGATGCCTCTGGCCTGAATTTCAATTCCACCGGGAGGCTCCCGGCAGCCTCCGGTCGCGCTTCGGAAGGAGATCCGGCAGCGCTTCGCCACGGATCGCGCAGCGCTGGTCGCACGAAACACGGCGAGCGGCTCCCGCGACCGCCTCGCGCGCCGGAGACTCTATCAGCGTGCTCCGCCGCGACGTCCCTGATCGGACCAGTATGCCTGGTAATGTTGATACAATTCCTGCCAGGAGCGATGCTCGTCCGGCACGCGGCTCAATCGCTCTTGCCATGCCTTATCGACAGCGAGCCTGTCGAGGTGCGACCCGAGACCGTACCGTTCGAAAATGGCCTCGCTCTGCCGCGGAGACACGGCGAGCTCCGCGCACAACGAGGCGTACTGCGCGAGGGTCAGGCGAGAGATCGGCCCGCTCGTCGGCGCTGGCGTCGCCGCGGCGGAGAGGGGCTCCGGTGCCGGGGGAGGAAGCGGGGGAGCTGAGGGACGAGACAGCGAAGCGACACCCTCCTGCGACGCCGCACGCGATGGCGAAGCGGGCTGGAAGGGCAACGGATTCCTGGCGACCTGCGGTGGCGCCATCAGCGTCGAACCGAAAGGACTGCCCACCTGCGGGGTGGCTGTCACGCCTGTTGGAGCTCCCGGCGGCGGAGAGCGCCTCGTATCGCCGGCGTCCCGCTCCACGGCAGGGGGGTGCGCCGGTGCCTCGGAAGGGGACTTGAACGGAAGAACTGGCCCCTGTGGAAGAAACGCGGGCAGGTGTGAGGTCCCTGGTTGTGACCTGGGGGCGGCCGGCGCCTGGATGGGCAACGGGCGGGCAGGGACGTCACTGGACCCCCTCGAACCTCCGGCCGCGCCGGACGCCCAGCCTCCCGGCGTGAACGCAATCGTCGCCACGTGGGCTCGTAGCTCGGCGAGGTGCTTCTTTTGCCGGGCCACCCAGTCGTGAGGTGAGAAGAGCGACGGGATCCCTGTCAGCACCGCGAGCTCGAGCGCGGCCTCCTCGCGCCGGTCGGGCGGCGTCGATTTCGCCTCGATCTCGTTCACGATCTGCATCGGCGAGAACGGAACGCCGCCGCGCGTCCTCAGCCTCGCGTCGAGGCGCCGCGCCTCCTCGTGCATCCACGCGGACCACCGCGCCGGATCGGTGACGACCCGCTCCACCTTGCGCAGCGGGACGGGGATCCCGCCCGCCGCCGCCGCCTCCGGAGGAAGCTCGACTTCCCACGGCTCCTCGATGATCTCCCGCAACCCGGCGCCCGTGATGCGGTCGAGCGCCTCCGCGGCGGCCGCGACGACCTCGACGTCCTCGCGCCCCAGGAAGTCGAGCAACGTCCCGAGCGACTCGACGTGCCCGTAGCGGCCGAGCCCGCGCAGGATCGGCGCCGTGGGAGCGTCGTGCGCCGCCGCGAGCAGGCGGTCCAGAT
>JAICEP010000048.1 GCA_025924095.1 Sorangium sp. | reverse complement strand
CGGGCCTTCCCGCCGACGATCTCGGCTTCGATCTGCCGCCGCCCGCCGCGATGACGCGGACGCGCGGCGTCGCCCTCGGCGTGGGCCTCGTCGTCGTGCTCGGGGCCGCGTTCGCCGCGGCCTACCTGCCCCGCCGGAGCGCCCGCGCGGCGCTCGAGGAGGGCGTGCGGGCCACCGAGGGCGCCGCCCCGCGCGTCGTGGTCGTCGCGCCGCAGCCTGTGTCGAGCGACCGGGCGCTCGCCCTGCCGGGGAGCATCCAGCCCCTCGAGGAGACGGTCGTCTACCCGCGCGTGAGCGGCTACGTGCGGAGGTGGACCGCGGACCTCGGCGACAGGGTCGAGGAGGGGCAGGTCCTCGCCGAGATCGACACGCCCGAGCTCGATCAGGAGCTCGCGCAGGCCCGCGCGCAGCTCGTTCAGGCGAGCGCCGGCCTCGTGCAGGCGCAGGCGAGCCGCGACCTGTCGCGGTCGAGCGTGAAGCGCTACGAGCAGCTCGTCCCCGCGGGCGTCGCGCCGCAGGAGGAGCTCGAGGAGCGGCAGGGGCAGGCGCACGTCGCCGAGGCGGGCGTCACCGTGGCGCAGGCGGCGATCACCGCGCAGAAGGCGAGCATCCAGCGCCTCCTGGATCTCAAGAAGTTCGCGAAGATCGCCGCGCCGTTCGCGGGGACGGTCACCTCGCGGACGATCGAGCGCGGGGCGCTGGTCACCGCGGGCAACGGGACGCCGCTCTTCCGGATCTCCGCGACCGACCCGGTGCGCGTCTTCGTGGGCGTCCCGCAGGACGTGGCGCCCAGCGTGCGGGTCGACGCGCCCGCGAAGGTGACGGTGCGCGAGTTCGCGGCGCAGCCGTTCCAGGGCACGATCGCGCGCACGGCCGGCGCGCTCGACGCGGCGACGCGGACGATGAACACGGAGGTGCGGGTGCCGAACCCTGACGGGCGGCTCCTCGCGGGCATGTACGCCGAGGTCGCGCTGACCTTGCCCACGCCGCACCGCGTGCTCGAGATCCCGGCGACGGCGCTCTACAACGACGCCAAGGGGCTCCGCGTGGCCGTCGTGGAGGCCGGGGGCAAGATCCGCTTCGTGCCCATCACCGTCGAGCGCGACACGGGCGCGACGATCCAGGTGTCGACCGGGCTCGATGGGAGCGAGCGCATCGTGAAGCTCGCGAGCGCGGAGCTGACCGACGGGATGGCGGTCGAGGTCGTGCCGTGACGCCGTCGGCGCCCCCGGCGGGCGGCGGCGATGCGCAGCCTGGCCGTTGAAATAAGAGCGCCGAACCAAACCGGACCGAGCCAGGCAGCCGAGGGTGGGCGCAGCGCCAGGCGCGACGAGGAGCCCTACTGAAGGATGGCCGGCTCGATGGACTCCTGTCGAATGTCACGATGTCACGGTTCCCGATGTCACGATGTCACGGTTTCCGATGTCACGATGTCACGGTTCACGCCTCCGCGAGCGCGCCTTCGTGCGGTGCCGCAGCGCACCGAGCCTCTCCCGTCCTCCTCGCGAGCGGCGCGGCGCCAGGCGGCGGCGGCGTCGCCCAGGGCGGGGCTGCCTGGGGCGGCATGAGCTCGCAAGTTGTTGATACACAATGCATTTCCGGGGTCCCTCAGCGACGTCGCGGCCGTCGCTGAGGGGCGCACGGCCGTCGTTGCAGCGCCGTGAGGTGCGCACCGCGCGGGGTGCGCTGCTGGCCGGAACGATGTGCGGCCCGCTGGCACGGAGAGTGGATAAGCCCACGACGGCGCGCGGGCCAAGCGGCGCTCCGAGACCGCAGCCGCTGCCCCCGATGACGCCTCGCCCCGCTCGGTGGCGCGCGGAGGCGGCAACACCTTTCAAGGAAAGAATCGTGAACATGAGAGCCAGTAGCTTGATCTTCTGTGGAGCCTCCGCCGCCGCCTTCGTCGGCATGGCGCCCTCGGCCCACGCGCAGCACACGTATCCTCTGACGTCAACGGAGTACTACCTCCGTCCTGGCCCACCGTCATCGGTGGATCTGTCCAGCAACATCCTCGATCAGGCCGTCGACGAGCTGGAGGAGGCGGTCGCCGACGGGGATATCAAGGGCGCGGTCCTCCTGGTCGCCCGCCGGGGCCGGCTCGTGCTCCAAACGGCCGTGGGGACGAGAGATGGCCTGAACGAGGACAATCCGAGCATGCCGTCGGTGCCGATGCCGCTCAACGGGATCTTCGATCTCCAGTCCATGACGAAGCCGTTCACCGTCTTCCTCGCGATGAAGATGCAGGAGTCCGGAGACTTCCCGGGCTTCAGCATCAACAACACGGTCGCGACGTACTTCTCGGAGTTCGCCGTCTCCTCGGTCAACAACAAGAGCTCTGTCACGGTCAGGGATCTGATGAGCTACGTGTCGGGAGAAAAGCTCGACTACGACGGCGACGACGAGAACAACCCGAACGGCCTGTTCGACGACGCCGACCCCTGGCACTCGATGCTCGAAGCGTCGCTGGCCCACGCGCCGGGGACAAAGGTCGTCTACAGCGATCTCGGCTATCGGATCCTGGGCCACGTGCTGGAGACGGTCGGCGGCGCCTCGCTTCAGGACCTGATGCACACCTACATCTTCGCCCCGCTGGACATGACGGACACGGGCTTTCAGCCGTGGCTCAACATGCCGGAGAAGCAGGACCGCTTCGTCGGCACGGCGTGGTCCGCGACGCGCGGGCGTTACCTCCGGGGCGAGGTGCAGGACGAGACCGACTACTTCCTCCAAGGGGACGGCCCGGACCCGGCGGAGCACCTCACCGGGTGCGACGGCCTGTTCTCGACCGCGAACGATCTGGCGAAGTTCTCCCAGATGATGTTGAACCGGGGCAAGCACGTCCACCGATGCGTCCCCAACGTCCCTCTCTCGCCTCTCTGCACCACGACCCTGCTCCCCGCCCAGGCCGTGCTGGACATGACCACGATCCAGACAGGCTCGCTCGGGCTCCTCAGGCCGAGCTGGACGTACTCCGAGAACCTGTTCTACGCGCGCAAGGGGTACGGCTGGGAGATGTGGGACTCGAGCTGGTGGCCCGGCGGGGAGGGGACATCGAGCGTCGCCTACAGCAAGACGGGCGGCGCCGGGACGCTCATGGTGCTCGATCCCGAGCCGGACCGCGAGATGTTCGCGATCCTGCTCACGAACCACGGGCTGCCGAAGTTCGACAACTTCACCCCCGGTCCGGTGATGGCCTGGGTGGACTTCGACTGGATGATCAATGACATCCGGGCCCTCGAGGTCATGAACAAGGTCCACGGCTCCATCATCTGGTGACCCGGCCCGTGGAGGCGCTCCGCGGGCGCGCCGCACCCCGACGCGGATCGCCCGGGCCGGCGGCCTCCTGCGGGGCCGCGCGGGCGGGCGCGGTCACCGGGCCTGTGTCGCGAACGGGTTGAGCTCGTTCGTGAACAGGTCCTCGGCCTTGATCTGGCCCGCTTTCAGCTCGCCGTCCTTCACCAGCCAGTCGATCCAGACCTGGTATTCCTTGGCCGACAGGAGACCCCCTTTGCCGGCGACACCCATGCTTGTCCAGTACTTGACAAGCGACGCGTCCTCGTTGCGGCCCCGCCGCGCGATGATGCGCTCCAGGCGGGCCACCACCTCCTCGCGCGGGGTGTTCCGGGCCCACTCGATGGCGCGCGCCGCCGCCTCCACGAGCTTGCGGGCGCTGTTCGGGCTCTCCCTTAGGAAGCGCCTTGTCAGCACGTAGCTGCCGGCGGTGAACTCCCCGAACAGCTCGTGATCCGAGAACAGCGCCCGGAGGCCGCCGCGCTCGAGCGCCTTGTCGCGCAGGACGTCGCCGAGGACCGCGACGTCGACCTGCTTCTGCCGGAGCGCCTGCTCCGCGCTCACGGGCGGCAGCACCACCAGCGTGACCTGCGCGATCTCGTCGCTCGTCAGGCCGTGACGCGACAGGTACTCCTTCAGCATGAGCTCGTGGTGCGCGCCCAGCGTGTTCATGGCGACCTTCTTGCCGAGCAGATCCCGCGGCCCCCGGATGGCGCTGTCCTCGGCCACGTAGAAGCCGCTCCACCGCTTCGCGTCGACCCCGTAGCCGCCCACCACCGCCCGGAGCGGCGCCCCGGCGGCGATCAGCTTGATCACCGCGCCGTTGAACGCCTGCCCGAAATCGGTGTCTCCGGTGACCACCGTCTGGATGTCCTGCGGCCCGCTGATCGTGTTGCCGACATAGCTCAGCTGGATCGGGGCGAGGTACCCCAGATCCTCCGCCAGCTCGGGCAGCGTGACCACGCCGGAGAACCCCTGATAGCGCAGCTCCAGCACCTCGTGGTCGCCGGCGCCCCCGTCGCCCTTGCCCCGGCCGCCGCCGGGCTCGACCTTCGAGCAGGCCGCGAGCGCGAGCGCGGCGCAGAGCGCCGCCGCGAACGCGCGGCGGGTGGCGGAGAGCGGAGCTGGGCTGTCGAGTTCACTCATGATGCAGGGCCTCTGTGCGCCGTGCGTCGGCGCCTGGTCTGGCTCATCTCTCTTCTGCCGGGGCCCCCTCGACGGCGCGGCGACGCGCGCCTCTACTCGGCGGCCGCGGGCTCGGGGGACGCGGGGTGCACCGCCGCCACCGCGCTCGACGTCCTGCGCGCCAGGGCGAGGAGCAGGCCGAAGAGCACGGTCAGGAGCAGGAACATGGACTGGAGCCCCAGGCTCTTGCCCACGAGGCCGCCCACGGTGCTGCCGAACAGGCCTCCTGACGGCCCCACCAGGGCGTGCAGGCCGGCCACCTTCCCCCGCCCCACCCGCGCGCCGATCCGGGCGATGCGGGTGAGGTTCGCGATCTGCAAGAGGCCGAGGCCGAGGCCGAGGAGCAGGCCGCCGGACCGGAGCAGGGCCAGATCGCGCGAGAGGCCGAGCAGCAAGAGCGCGCTCGGGACGAGGACGAAGCTGGCGAGATAGACGCGCTCGTGCCCCAGCCGGGCCACCAAACCGCCCAGCGCGAACAGCGCGAAGATGTAGGTCACGCCCTGCCAGGCGAGCAGCCCCGAGGCGTCGGCCGCCGTCAGCTGAGCGACGGTGATGCCGATCGGGATGATGAAGAACATGAAGAACGAATTGACCGACTGGGCCGCGAACTCGATCATGCACACGCTGCGCAGCTCGATGTCCTGCGCGAGCAGGGCGAGGTCGGACCGGACGCCGGAGAGCCGGAGCGCTCGAGGGGAGGTGGACCGCGCCGCATAACGACCGAAGACGATCGGCGACATGAAGACCGTGACAAGGAAACACACCCCGATGAGCCAGTAGGTGCCCCGGAAACCCAGGGCCTTCGTGAGGGTGGCCGCGAGCATGGGGCCGAGCAGGAACATGCCGATCATATGGGTGCCGCGGTACCAGCCGGCCTTGCCCTCACCCACCGTATCGAGCTGCTGCATGAACACGGTGCTCAGCGAGACGAAGCGCAGCGGCATGAAGAAGCTGATCGCCGTCGTGCAGGCCAGCAGGAACACCGGAGACGGGACCGCCGGCAAGGCCATGTAGAGGGTCCCGGCCACGAGGCTCCCCAGCACGAACAGCCGCGCCGGCCCGAGGTGCTCCACGAGGAGCCCGATCGGGATGCTCATGAGCAGCACCCCGATGCTCTGCGACCCGGCGATGAGGCCGAGCAGCGCCTCGTTCGCCTCGAGCTCCAGCGCGTAGAGCGTCGTGGTCACCTTGGCCACGCCGACGCTGATGCCCATGACCGAGGACAGCGCCGCGAACACCAGAAGAAAGCGGTTCTTGTCGATGAAGGAGCGCAGCTTGACCTCGGGGCACGGCTCGAAGCAGTCCTGTTGATCCGCGCCAGCGATCAGCAGCCGTCACCGCGTGCCAGCGCCAGCGCCAGCGACGATCAGCAACGCCCGTGCCGCGCCGCCGCGCGCCGCATTTCGAGGCCCCCCGCGCTCGCGCTGCTGCCCTGGCAGCACGGGGTGGTGATCCGCTGCTCCGGCGCGAGCAGGACGACGCCGCCGCGCTCGATGATCGATGGCTCGAGTCGGGGCCCCGCTCACGGTAAGATCCGAACAGCATGGACGTTGGCCAGCTCATCGAGCGCGCGGCGGCAGCGCCGTCGTTGCTCCTCGCGACGGATTTCGACGGGACCATCTCCGAGATCGCCGCGGTCTCGGGCGGGGCGGTCGCCGACCAGGGCGCCATCGAGGCGCTGAAGACGCTCTCGCGCGCGCCGGGCACGGCCGTGGCGCTCGTGTCGGGCAGGACGATCCACGACGTCGCGGCGCGCACGGCGGCCCTCGAAGCGGCCTGGCGCGTGGGCGAGCACGGGGCCGAGATCGCGGCGCCGGGCGGGGCGCTCCTGTACCAGGCGGAGGCGCCGGCCGAGGCGCTCGACGCGCTCGAGCGGGACGCGGACGAGATCGCGCGGCGGGTCCCTGCGCTCTGGGTCGAGCGCAAGCGCTGCTCGCTCGCGCTCCACTGGCGGCTCGTCTCGGCGGAGGATCGGCCGGCGGCGTTCGATGCGCTCGAGGCGTGGTCGGGCGCGGCGCATCGGAAGGGGCTCGTGGTCATGAAGGGGCGCTGCATCCACGAGGCCAGGGACGCCGCGCACCACAAGGGCCGCGCCCTCTCTTTCCTGCTGGCGCGGCTGCCGCCGGGGACGCTGGTGGTCTACGCGGGCGACGACACGACCGATGAGCCGGCGATCGCCTACGCCCGGGCGAACGGGGGCGTGGGGGTGTACATCGCCTCGTCCGAGCGACCGGACGCCGGGGTCGAGCCCGACCTGACGCTGGGCGACCCCGGGGCGTGGATCGCGCTGCTCAAGGAGCTCGCGGCGCGGCGCGGCGGCCTGACCGGCGCGCCGCTGCGCCCGGCGTGAAGGGCCGGTGAACGCCGAGGCCGGCGGCGCGCCTCGCCGCGGCCGCTCGCCGTCGCTCCAGGGAAGGCGCCCAGGCAGGATCGTGTACGCTCGCGGGCATGCCCATCACGCGACTCACGAAGGCCGATTCGAAGTTTCGCCTCGATGACATCTCGACCGATCCGCCGCGCGACGCGACAAAGCAGGAGGCGGCCGAGCGGCTCCAGGAGCTCGGCAAGGAGCTGCTCGAGCTCCAGGAGCTCATGTGGGGCGCGAGGACGCACAGCGTCCTCATCGTCCTTCAGGGCCGCGACGCGGCCGGCAAGGACGGCGCGATCAAGAACGTCGTCGGCGCGCTGAACCCGCGCGGCGTCAGCGTGAGCTCCTTCGGCGTGCCGACCAAGGAGGAGCGGGAGCACGACTTCCTGTGGCGGATTCACCGGCACGCGCCGCGCGCAGGGGAGTTCGCCATCTTCAACCGCTCTCATTACGAGGACGTGCTCGTCGTGCGCGTGCACGACCTGGCGCCGAAGTCGCTGTGGGGCGAGCGCTACGACCATATGAGCGACTTCGAGGAGTTGCTCGCCGAGCACGGGACCCTCGTGATCAAGTTCTTCCTGCACATCAGCAAGAAGGAGCAGGAGAAGCGGCTCCTGGAGCGCGAGGAGAGCCCCTCGACGGCCTGGAAGCTCAACGTGAACGACTGGAAGGAGCGCGAGCACTGGGACGAGTACACGGAGGCCTACGAGGAGGTCTTCCGGCGCTGCTCGTCCAAGCACGCGCCCTGGTGCATCGTCCCGGCGGACGCCAAGTGGTACCGCAACCTCGTCGTCGCCGAGACCGTGGCCGAGACGATGCGGGAATACCGCGACGACTGGCTGAAGACGCTCGAGCGGAACGGGAAGGCGGGCCGCGAGGAGCTCGAGGAGTACCGGAGATCGAAGGGCGTGCGGCACAAGGGGTGAGCGGATAGGAGGAATGATGTTGAGCGACGCGCGCAGACGGGCGGGCAGACAGGTCAACGTGGAGCTGACCGCTCCACGCGAAGACGAGGGTTCGGCGCATCGGCCGACCGGCTCAGGAAGGCGAGCCGGCACCGGGGCGTGCCGAGGGATCACGTCGAGCGCCGTGGCGACGGCCGTTCTCATGGCATCGCAGCTCCTTGCTTGTCTTGCTTGTCAGTCCAGGCCGGGCAGCGCCGCCGCAGAGCCGGCGCCGCCCGCTCCGGCGGCCGCGCCGCTCGCCTCTCCCGCGACCGGGCCCGCGCGGGCCGAGCCCCTCGTCCCGACGCTGCCACGTACCGCAGGGTCCGCCAGCCCGAGCGCTGAGCCCGGGGCCGCTCCGCCCAAGCGAGGGTCGAGCATCGGCGGCGATGGCTACATCGAGATCGAGCGAGACGGCGGCGTGCATCGGCTTCAGGGCAAGTGCCAGTCCACCTACGAGGTGGACGATCCCATGCCCGGGCCCTACGCGGAAGTCCTCGATCCCGACGCGAAGGCGCCGCGGCTCATCCTTCACTCGTGCGGCGCGAGCGGCGCGCATTTCGACATCGTCGCCACCGGCCTCAGGCTGCCCGGAACGCTCGACGTCATCCGGGTGCGCTTCTCCGATGCGAACACAGGCGCAGAGTGGACCTCGGACTCCGCGAAGCTGGTGGTCACCGAGTTCACGAACGTCGGAGCGCCGGTGAAGGGCACGTTCGAGGCGATCATGAGCGCGCGCCTGAACCGCCCCGTCGAGCGCATTCGCGGAGCCTTCTCGCTCCCCCGCGCTCCGGATCGATATCGGCCTTAGCAGCAAGCGTCCCCGCGGCGATTTTTCGGCGCGGATCCCGCTTCCGACCGCTGCATTCCCCGGGGATGTTGACCGCCGGAAGTCGCTGGTCGCGAACTCAGGGACAGACCTTAGCTTGGATTCCTCGGAGCTCCCCCCCGAACCCCGGCCAACTCCCCGAACCAGGCGCGCAGAGGCCGTGTCCCGCGCGCGGGCGCGACCGAGTCGGACGTCATGACGGCCGCCACGAACTCCAGCAGATCCGACATCCGCGGATGGATGCCCTCGAGCAGCACGCTCGTGGACCGGAACACCCCCGCGGGGATGTGCACGATATACCCCTTCTTCCCGACGGCGTCGAAGGCCAGCCGCATCACCTCGTCGCGGGTCATGACGTCGGGACCGCCCACGGGCACCACGTCAGGGCCCCCGGCGAGCACCTCGGCGAGGGCCTCCGCGACGTCCACCGGGTGAACCGGGTTGGTCCTCGCCAGGCCGTCGCCGGGCACCGTGCCCACGCCGGCGCGGGCCATCGCGATCATGTCGTTCAGCGCGGAGAAGATGCCGGTCGGGCGCACGAACGAGAACGAGAGACCCGAGGCGCGAATGCGCTCCTCCACCTGGAGATGGGCGGCGAGATAGCGGGTGTGGGCATAGCCGGGGCCCGGGTGCGCGGAGAGGTAAACAAAGCGCTTCACCCCCGCCCGCTTCGCCGCCTCGAGCAGGCTCGTGTTCGCCACGACATCGACGTCATGGTAGCTCCTGCGCTCGCGCAGCGTCATCGACACATTCGCGCCGAGACACGAGATGACCGTATCGATGCCCTCGAGCGCGGCGCTCACGGCCCCGGGCCCCGCAGCGTCGGCGACGACGACCTCCGAGGCGAGGCCGCGGAGGCGCGCCGCGTTACCCGGAGAGCGAGAGAGCGTGCGCACGAACTGCTCCCGCGCGCGGAGCAAGCGCAAGAGCTCGGTGCCGACCACGCCCGTGGCGCCGGCGAGGAGGATCCGCTGCACAGTCATCGGGGCACCCGTTCCTTTCGAGCGCGGCGCCCGGGCGCGCTCCGTCGCTCCCGGGCCAGCCGCGCAGCGACACAAGCCTTTCCAGCATGTCGGCGTCGACGTCAAGGATCACGCGATCTGCCGGCGGACAGACAGGTCTCACGGCGGCTCCGGCGGACGCGCGGCGCAGACACAACGTGTCAATCGACAGCGGGCTCAGATCATCCGCCGGACCATCCTGGTGTGCGGGATCCCGGCCTCGTCGAAGATCGGCCCCTCCTCGGCGAAGCCGAGCTTGCGATAGAACGGCGCGGCGACGACCTGGGCGTTCAGGACCAGAGCGCGCGCGCCCTGCGCGGCGCCGATGCGGATCGCCTCCTCGAGCAGCCGCCGCCCGAGGCCTGTGCCGCGAAGGTCCTTCCGGACGGCGACGCGGCCCACCTTGAGCCCGCCCTCGTACGGCACGATCCGCATCGTCGCGACCACCTCGTCGCCGTCCAGGACGACGAAGTGCTGCGCGCCTTCGTCGAGCTCGTCGACCTCGATGTCCTCGGGCACGGCCTGCTCGACGACGAAGACCTCGTACCGCAGGCGGAGCGCGCCGGCGTAGAGCGGCGAGTCGCTGCGGATCGGGAGGATCTTGCGGGCCATCGCGCGCTCGGCCATGCCCGATTCGTGCGCTGTCACGGGCGCCGCGTCCACCGGATTCAGCGCGCCCTGGAGCTGCTCTGCCCGGACGAGCTAGCCTGATCCCACCGTGAAGATCATGACCTTCAACATCCTCTCCGGCGGCGAGGATCGCTTCGAGGCGATCCTCGCGATCGTCGCCGCCGCGCGCCCGGACCTGCTCGTCCTCCAGGAGTGCGTCGGCTGGGAGGACGGCGCCCGGCTCCGGGCCGTCGCCGAGGCGATCGGCGCGCCCGCGGGCGAGCGGCACGCCGTCCTGGGGAGCGCCAATCCGCGGCCGAGCGGCCGGCGAAACCACGTCGGCGTGGTCAGCCGGGCGCCGCTCGTGAAGGCGCGCGTGCACGCGCCCGAGGCGCTGGCCCACTGCCTCGTCGAGGTCGAGCTCTCGCTCGGCGGCGAGCCGCTGCTCGTGCTCGGCACCCACCTCAACGCCGGCAGCGAGGACCGCCGGGTCAGCGAGGCCCGCTGGCTGCTCTCGCTCGTGCCTCCCGCCCGGCTCGCCGCGGGCCTCTGGGCGCTCGCCGGCGACCTCAACGCGCTCTCGCGGCGCGACCCCTACCCCGCGGACCTCGACGCGCGCCTCGCGGCCGCCGGCATCGAGAAGTACGGGAGCCCGCCGCGATTCGAGACGATGGACACCCTCGAGGCGTCCGGCTGGGCCGACGCCCTGCTCCTCCGGCCGCGCTCCGGGCGCTGGGCCACGGCGCTGCGCGGGCGCGCCGGCGCGCAGGTCGAGACGCGGACCGACTACGTGCTGCTCTCACCGCCGCTCGCCGGGCGGCTCGCGCTGGCCGACATCGTCGACGTCGGCGCCGCGTCCGACCACCACGCGGTCGTCGCCGAGATTGCCTGACGCGGCCCGGCGCTCGCGCGGCGCGCTTCGCGATCGAGCGCGCGCCGCCTTTCCGCTACGCTCGCCGCGCGACCTCTCGCAGGCGCAGGAGAAGAGACCGTGGTGGAGCAGTCGATCATGGACCGTGCGCCCGAAGACGAGACGCTGGATCGGCGCGACCGCCTGCTCGCCGCGCTGGTCCACGGGCCGGACGCCTTCGTGCTCCTCCGCTGCGACGCGGCCGTGGCGGAGCTCGTCGGCGGGGCGGCTCCCCTCCGGATCGTGCTGATCACGGCGGCCGACGACGGCTCGGCCGAGCTGATCCACGCCCGGATCGCGCCCCTCGTGAAGCTGGCGCGCCCCGGCGGGCCGCCCGCGCACTTCGTCGTGGTGGGCGGCGGCGCCGCCGCCGGCCGGGCCGCGCTCACCAAGGCGGCGCCGCTCGTGCAGGCCGTGCGGATGGGCTTCCACCACCTCGACGCGACGGGCGCGCTGACGCGCGTGAAGGGGCAGGCCCTGCCGGCCCTCGAGGACGCCCACAGGCGCCTCGGCGAGGTGGGCCCGCTCGGCCCCGACGGCATCGACAAGGCGCTCGCCGAGGGGCAGGCGCTGGCGCAGCAGGAGCGCGCGATCGTGGACCGGCTGACGGGCAGCCGCCGCGTCACGGCGACGCTCGTGATCGCGTGCGCCGTGCTCCTCGCCGTGAGCTACGCCTTCGGCTCCGGCACCCACGAGGCGGCGCTCTGGCGCATGGGCGCGAACAGCGGCGAGGCGGTGCGCCGCGGCGAGCTCTACCGGCTCCTCGCGTCGGCCTTCCTGCACGCCGACGCGGTGCACCTGTTCGTCAACATGCTGGCGCTCTGGTCGTTCGGCCCGATGCTCGAGGCGCTCCTCGGCCCGCGGCGCTTTCTCCTGCTCTACGGGGCGTCGGCGCTGGGCGGGTCGCTCGCGAGCGCGATGTTCGTGGACCGATGGAGCGTCGGCGCGTCGGGCGCGATCTGGGGCCTCATGATGGCGGGCATCGGCATCGCGCTCCGGCCGCACGGGCTCCTGCCCCCCGCGATGATCGCGCAGATGCGCAGCCGCGCGTGGTGGCCGCTGGGGCTGAACCTCATCTACAGCCTGCAGCCCGGCATCGATCTGCTCGCGCACCTCGGCGGCGGCGTCGTCGGCTTCGCGCTCGTCGTCACCGTCCTGCTCCGGGGCCTCACGCCGGTGGAGCAGCGCGAGCGCGCGGCGGACGCGGAGCCGAGGCCGCGCCCCCTGCTCACGGTGGCGGCGGCCCTCACGGCCGCGGCGATGGTGGTGTCCGTGGCCGTCGCGCTCGCCGCCGGCCGCCCCTGGGAGCTCCGCGCGCCGCCGGCGATGACGCGCACCGCGGTCGCGGACACGGGCGTCGCGCTGGACCTGCCGGAGTCGCTCGCGAGGGCCGCGTCCGTGGAGGATCTGAACGGCGTCCGCTTCCACACGTACGGGCGGCTGCCCGAGACGCCGATGATGTTCCAGCTCGCCGTCTTCCCGCTCGGGGGCGAGGTGCCGCCCGATCGGGTGGACGAGCTCCTCGAGCAGGAGCGCAAGCAGCTCGACGAGCACCGGCCGGCGAACAGCACAACGAAGGGCCCGGCGACGCGCGTCGACCTGGGCGGTCGCCCCGCGGTGAGCCTCAGGAGCGAGCTCAAGAACGGGCTGCAGAGGGTGAGCTACATCCTCGTGCTCGGGGACCGCGAGGTGGTCCTCCAGGCCTATTCGACGAAGGATCGACCGGCGTCCTGGAGCGGGATCGAGGACAAGGTGGCAGCGACGATCGGACTGCGATGAGATGCGGCAGGACGCGGCGCGCGGCGCCCGCGGCGCGCGTTGTGAGCGAACAACCTGGCGGAGGCCTCCCTCTGTGGATCACACGAACTCTCTGATGCAGCCGATCGGTCACCCCCTCCCCGGCTGGACGCCGCGGCCATTGCCGCCGCGCGCGCCCCTGATCGGGCGGGTCTGCCGGATCGAGCCGCTCGACCCCGACCGGCACGCCGCGGATCTCCATGCGGCCAACCTGGCGGATGCGGAGGGGCGAAGCTGGACTTACCTGCCCTATGGGCCGTTCGCGACCCTGAACGACTACCGCGCCTGGATGGAGGCCACGTGCCTGGGCGATGATCCCCTGTTCCACGCGATCATCGACGCGGCGACGGGGCGGGCGGTGGGCGTCGCGAGCTACCTGCGGATCGACCCCCGAAATGGCGTCATCGAGGTCGGGCACCTCCACTACGCGCCGCTCCTCCAGAGGACGCCGGCCGCGACGGAGGCGATGTACCTGATGATGCGGCGGGCGTTCGATGAGCTCGGTTACCGGCGCTACGAGTGGAAGTGCGACGCGCTCAACGCCGGCTCGCGGGCGGCGGCGGCGAGGCTCGGGTTCCGCTTCGAGGGCGTGTTCCGGCAGGCCACCGTGGTCAAGGGGCGCAACCGCGACACAGCGTGGCACGCGATCCTCGACAGGGAGTGGCCGGCGGCGAAGGCGGCGTTCGAGCGCTGGCTCGACCCCGCGAACTTCGACGGCTCGGGCCGCCAGCGCCAGAGCCTCTCGGCGCTCATGGGCGCCCCGGTCCCCGGCTAGCTCCGCGGAGATCGCCCGCGCGCAGCGGTTGCGTGCTCCTTGGCGCTGCGGGGGAATGGGACGGGGACGCCGGGCCATCGCTCTTCATTTTGCATGGATAGAAAGCCGCTTGCCATGAGCGCGCATTGACGGGCACCCCTGCAGTCGCCAGCATGTCGCCCATGACGGCGTAGGGAGGTGCGAAGCAACCGGCCCTCGCCACGGAAACATCCAGGAACTGGGCGCGATGTTCGCGGGTGAGCTCCATGCGATGGAATTTCGTGTACCCCTACCGAGCGAAGCAGCCATGATGAAGATCCATATCAACGGATCCGTTCGCGAGATCGACGTCTCCCCCGACATGCCCCTGCTGTGGGTGCTCCGCGATGTGCTGGGGTTACCCGGCACCAAGTTCGGCTGTGGCATGGCCCAATGCGGCGCCTGCACGGTCCACCTCGACGGCAAGCCCACCCGCTCCTGCGTTCTGCCGGTGTCGAGCGTCGGGGCGCGCGAGGTGACGACGATCGAGGGCCTGTCGAGCGACGCATCGCACCCGGTGCAGCGGGCGTGGGCCGAGGCCGATGTCGTGCAGTGCGGGTACTGCCAGTCGGGTCAGATCATGACGGCAGCGGCCTTGCTCGAGAAGAAGCCCGATCCAAGCGATGCCGACATCGACGCTGCGATGTCACCCCACCTGTGTCGGTGCGGGACCTATGTTCGCATCCGCGGAGCGGTGCATCTTGCGTCGCGGCTCAAGCGAGGTGAGCGATGACCGTCACTCGACGCGACTTCCTCAGGACGACCGCGGGCTCGGTGGCCGCGCTCGTCCTCAGCTTCTACGTTCCTGCGAGGGCCCGCGCCGCGCCGGACGCGGAGACGCTCCACCCGATGCCGAACGCGTTCGTGCGCATCGGAGCGGACGAGTCCGTGACCGTGCAGCTCACGCGCGTCGAGATGGGCCAGGGGAACTGGACCGGGCTTGCGATGCTGATCGCCGAGGAGCTCGATTGTGACTGGTCGAAGGTACGACCGGAGCACGCGCCGGCCGCGCCGGTCTACGCCCACCCGCTGCTCAATATCCAGATGACTGGCGGATCGTCGGGGATGAAATACGAGTTCGATCGGTACCGCAAAGTCGGCGCGACCGCGAGGGAGATGCTGGTGCGCGCGGCCGCCAGCCGGTGGAGCGTCTCGCCGGCGGCGTGCAGAACCGAAAATGGGGTGGTCCTCCACGGCGAAGATCGCCTGACCTACGGCGAGCTCGCCGCGGATGCGATGGAATTGACCCCGGCGGAGGAGGTGGCGCTGAAGGAGCCGAGGGACTGGAGGCTGATTGGCACCAAAGTGCGCCGCCTCGATACCCCGGAGAAGATCACCGGCAAGGCGCAGTTCGGGATGGACGTGAGCTTCCCCGGGCTGCGCACGGCCGTGGTGCTCCGCCCGCCGGCCTTCGGTTCCAGGCTCGTGAGGTTCGACGCCGCGGCAGCCCTGAGGGTGCCCGGCGTCGAGCAGGTCGTCCCGACGGCGAACGGCGTCGCCGTCGTCGCCGCGCATTTCTGGGCCGCCAAGCTCGGGCGCGACGCGCTTCACGTCGAGTGGACACCGCCCGACGGCGGTGGCGTGGACACCGTCGAGCTCCTCGCCGATTTTCACGCGATGGCCAGGACGCGTGGCACGACCGCTGTCGAGGTGGGCAACGTCGATGCGGGGGTGGCCGCCGCGGAGACGCGATTTGAAGCGGAGTACGAGGTGCCGTACCTCGCGCACGCCCCGATGGAGCCGCTCAACTGTACGGTGAAGATCGAGGACGATCGCTGCGAGATCTGGACTGGCACGCAGTTGCAGACGCTGGACCAGAGCGCAGCGGCGAGCCTCCTCGGAACCGCTCCCGACAAGGTGGTGCTCCACACGCCGTTCCTCGGGGGGGCTTCGGTCGGCGCGGCGTCTTCACGTCGACCTTCGTCTCAGAGGCTGTCCTCGTCGCGAAGGCCGCCGGGGTTCCGGTGAAGGTCGTGTGGACGCGCGAGGACGACATCCGCGGCGGCTATTACCGCCCCGCCTTCGTCCACCGGGTCCAGGTCGGCGTCGGCGGGCGCGGCGTGCCGGTCGCCTGGGATCACGTGCTCGTCGGCCAGTCGATCTTCGCCGGCACCCCCCTTGAGGCGGTGGTGGTCCGGAACGGCATCGACGGCACCTCGGTCGAGGGAGTCGCCGGATCACCCTACCTGGAAGGGGTGCCGGCGCGGCGCGTGTCGCTGCACTCGCCGAGGACGGCGATCCCCGTGCAGCCCTGGCGCTCGGTCGGTCACTCCCACACCGCCTTCGCGATGGAGAGCGCGATCGACGAGCTCGCTCATGCAGCCGGACGAGATCCGCTCGAGTATCGCCTCGAATTGCTCGAGGACCACCCGCGGCACGCCAATGCGCTGAAGCTCGCTGCCGAGGAGGCCGGCTGGGGCACCGCGCCTCCCCAGGGTCGCGCGCGCGGGCTCGCCGTGCACGAGTCGTTCGGGACCGTCGTGGCCGAGGTCGCCGAGGTCTCCATCGAGAAGGGGCGTATCCGGGTCCATTCGGTCACCTGCGCCGTCGATTGCGGCACGGTCGTGAACCCGCTCGCTGTCGAGGCGCAGATGCAGGGGAGCGTCGCTTTCGGCCTCACCGCGGCGCTCCACGGCAAGCTCACGCTCATCGACGGAGAGGTCCAGGAGAGCAACTTTCACGATTACGAGATACTCCGGATGTTCGAGATGCCGAGCGTCGCTGTCCACGTCGTCCCGAGCAACGCCGAGATGGGCGGTATCGGCGAGCCCGCCGTCCCGCCCGTTGCGCCCGCCGTGGCCAACGCGGTGTTCGCGTTGACCGGGCAGCGGCTGCGCTCCCTCCCACTTCGCCTCGCCTAGGGGATTGACCATGATCCGACCCTGCCTCGCTCTCGCCTTGCTCCTCGCCGCGTGCGGGGAAGAGACCGCCGGGGGGTCGCACGGCCCCTCCTCTCCCGGCGGCCACGAAGCCGGCCTCGCCGCGTTCGAAGCCGTGCGCGGCGTCCTCCAGCACCCCCGCTGTCAGAACTGCCACCCTGCCGGCGACGTGCCTTTACAGGGCGACGACAGCCGCCCGCACAAGCAGCTCGTGCAGCGCGGGCCCACCGGCCACGGCATGGCCGGCGCCGAGTGCACGGCGTGCCACGGGCCGGCGAACCCGCCCGACAGCTACGGCGCTGCGGTTCCGCCCGGTGTCGTGAGCGGCTGGCACATGCCGCCGCCCGAGCTGCCGATGGTGTTCGTCGGTCTCGCCCCGGGCGCGCTGTGCGAGCAGATCAAGGATCCAGCGCGCAACGGCGGCAGGGACATGGCGGCGCTGCGCGCCCACCTCCACGACGACCCGCTCGTGCTCTGGGGTTGGGACCCTGGCTTTGGCCGCGAACCCGTGGCGACACCCCACGCCGAGTTCATCGCTGCGTGGGAGACCTGGGCCCGCGCCGGCGCGCCGTGCCCGGGTGGGTGATCGCCCAGCGATCAGTGACCGGATCGCGAGCGCCTACCGGCGCCGACGCCGAAGAAGGAGCGCAGCAGGGAGCAGCCAGAGCGCGGCGGCGAGTCCGCCGCCCCCGGTGCTCGCGCCCGTCCGGCAAGCGCACGAGCCGCCTGGGTCGGCGCCGGCCGCGCCGTTCCCATCGGAGGATCCGGCGCTGCCGCCGCTGCCCGAGCCAGCGGAGCCGGTCGTTCCGCCGGTGCCTCCGGTGACCGAGCCGCCGCTGCCCGAGGTCGTGCCCCCGGCGCCGGCGCTGCCCGAGGTCGTGCCCCCGGCGCTGCCATCGCCGCCGCCCGTTCCCTGGCCCGAGCCGCCGTCCCCGCCTCCGCCGCCTCCGCCGTCCCCGCCATCCGGCATGGTGGGTCCGGTAAACCGCCACCAGTTGAACTTGAAGAGGTCGCCGTTGCCACCGACGAACTTCAGGAACAAGTCGTGTTTCCCGCTGCCCCCGCTGACCGCACAGGTCTTTGTGGTCCAGGACGACGCGCCCGAGACGTCACACGTCCCGAGCAGCGTGCCTGTCTCACTGTCGAGGTGGAGCTCGATCTTCGCGTTGCTGGCTGCGGACGATACCCGAGCCTCGAAGGAGGTCACGCCGTCCAGGAAATCGACGTCCTTCACCTTGATGTAGTCGCCATTGCTGATGGACGTGACGTTCATGCCGGCGCCGGTGTCGGTGCACACCTCGGTCTTGAGCCCGGACGAGAAGGCGATGGTCTCGGCCTCGACTTGACTGAATGGATTCAGCGTGTCGACGGCGGGCGGTCCGTTCGTGGACATCGAGATTTTCGGAATGCTGCCGTCGGCGCCGTACGTGAACTCCTCCACGCAGACCGAGCGCTTGAAGTCACCGCCGCCCGGCAATGCGCTGTTGTGATAGAAAAAATACGAGCGCCCCTTGTAGTCGACGATGCCGGCGTGATTGGTGTAGGTTCGGCCAGCGTCCATGACGTCGCCGCGGACGGTCCAGGGCCCGGTCGGACTGTTGCTGGTCGCGTAGCTGATCTTCTCGGTCCCGGCGATGGCGGCGTAGACCATGTAGTACAGCGACCCGCGCTTGTAGAACCACGGCCCCTCGGTGAAGCCGCTCAACGACACATTGGTGATGCTGCCCGACGTGCTGGTCATGTCCGCGTTCAGCTT
>JAICEP010000047.1 GCA_025924095.1 Sorangium sp. | reverse complement strand
GCAAGCAGCCGCAGCAGCGTGTCCCTCTTGCCCTCACGCATGCCCTCACGCATGCCCTTGAGCTCGCCCTCGAGCTTGCCGCGATCGATGAGCTTCTGCACGAACGGGGGAAAGGTCGACTCGCCTTCGATCTGCCGTTCCATGACCAACGCCTCCAGAGCCTGCCTCATGGGCTCGCGCAACCCGTTCCAGATGAGCTGAAAGTAGACCAGCGCGTGCTCCTGGTCGAGCCGGCCGAGGGCGACGAGCGCCGCCTGGACCACGGTGAGCCCGTTCGGCCCGTTGCCGTGCGCCACGGCCGAGAGCACGGCGAGCTCGGTCTCCTTCTCCGCGTCGGCCGGGTCGGTGATCTCGGGTACGACGGCCGGACCGAGCACCAGCGGCTCGACGCTGCCGAGACCCAGGCCGAGGTCGATGTTCTCCGCCGCCCAGGCAGCCACGCCGGCGTCCGGCGCGACCACGAGGACGACCGTGCCGCAGCGCTTCCTGGCGCGCACGCCCGTGACGTACGTCGGCCACGAGAACCTCTTGTCCGGGTCCACGTCGCGCTGGACCTCGATGACGATCGCCAGCACGAGCGCGCTGCTCGCGGCTCGAAGCTCGAGCACCAGGTCAGCGCGGAACTCCACCGGGAGGAGCTGGTCGAGCGAAGACTCGACAACCGCGACCGAGGCGTGCGGCGGCACCTCGAGGTGGAAGAGCGTCGTGAGCAAGCGGGGCGCGAGCTCCGGGTGCTCACGGAACATCTCGACGAGGGCGTTGTGCTCGAGCGTCGGCATGACGCTCGGCCTCGAGCACCCCCCATGCCGACACGAAACGACGGGAAAACGCGAGGAGAGACCCAGCCCAGGGGTGGCGGCGCCATGGCGGAGGGGCGCGGCCACCGCTCCCCACTCCATGGCACGCCGGCCCAACGTAGCAGTGTGCCGCGGGCGCGCAGCGCCCGTCAGCACCAGTGCCAAGTTCGGCGGCTCTTCCCATCAGATAGCGCGCAAGATCCCAGTGGGGGATCCTCCAGCCACTCTCGGCAGGGAGAGCGGCGCTCCTCTTCGATTCTTCCGCGTCAGTCGCCTGCGCATCGGTCAGGCCGCTATCGAGCACCGGCCGGTGCGGGGCGCGCCCGCCGGTGACGGTCGTAAAGCGCGTCGCGCCAGGCCACGAGATCAGCGTAGCGTTCCGCAAGCGCTGCGTGCCGCCATGGCGCGCGCGCCGCCGGGCTCAGAGCGATGTACCGGGTATCGACCGGCGCGACGAACTGCAACGTCACGGCCATCGCCATGTCGGCGTACGTCAGGCCCTCGCCGAGCAGGTACGCGCGGTCACCGGCGAGGGCTTCCCGCAGCCCGTCGAGCTCGCGCGCGAGCGTCGCGTCCGCGACGGCGAGGGCGGCGGCGTCGATCCCGTACTTCCGCTGGAGAAACACGATCGCCAGGTCCGCTGCCGGCACCGACGCGCGTCGCACGGGTGCGGGAAGAAACGGCGGCTGCATCTCGACCTTGGCGGCGCGGTCGTGCGTGAGCCGCTCGAGGTAGAGCGCGCGGCCAGCCGCGAGCGCCGTCTCGCTACGGGCGTTCCACGCGGTGATCGCCGCGTCGTGGTCGGGCGGAAAGAGCGTCGGTCCGCGGCCGATCTGGTCCGCATGCCGCGCGATGACGAACGAATCGGTCAGCACGCCGTGCGGCGTGACCAGCGCCGGGGTGCTGACCCTGCCGGTCGGTCGTCGCGTGCGCAGTCGCAGCAGCAGCTCACCGAGCAGCGGCACGTGCTCGCGGTAGCTGTACGCGAGGCCATGGTGGTCCAGCGCCCAGCGAGCTTTCTCGGACCAGGGAGCGAAGTGTTCGGCGATCAGCGTTCGCATGGTCCCTCAGGGAACAGAAAAAGCCCGCGCCCGTCCAGCAACGTCACGGGCCCGTATCGTCGGGAGCGAGCTTCGCGACGTCTCTCCCGTCGGAGAGGGCGAATCGGCTGAAGAAGCTCCGCCAGTGACCCCCTCCGACGATGTCACGTTCCCGTCGAGGACGGGCGTTACGAAGAGGTAAGCGTACATGGAGGCTCGATCCTCCGGAGGGCGGCTCACAGCGTCCACGTCTCCCATGTCCACCGAACTAACAGTCGATTGGTCAACCGAAGCCGCCGGACCAGGTCTGTCTAGATCGCCGCCTTTGGTGACCTCCCCCACGAAAAATCTCACGGATCGGCTCTGCGCCGCAAGGCCCAAATGCTGTCCAACGCCATAGGGTAGATCCGTCTAACACCGGCGGCAGTCGCCGCATTTGCGGGGGCCGGGGCGCCTGAGTGACATGGCACGACCGCCTCATCGGGAGGTTGACGGAAACATACCGGTCCGGCGTGCTGTGCGCGCACGGCGGTGAGGTGATCGCGGAGCGGGGGGACCGGGCGGAGCGGCAGCATCGTGATTCGATCCTTCCTGCCCTTGCCGTCGCGAACGAGGATCTCGCGGCGCTCGAGGTCGAGGTCCTTCACGCGGAGCTCGGCGCATTCGAGCAGACGGAGGCCGGCGCCGTAGAGGAGGGAGGCCATGAGTCGCGGTCGCTGGAAAGACGATCCTGCTCCGGACCTGAGCACACCCGACACCACCGAGGTGACGGTGACAGATGAAGGGTACCCGTCCACGCAGTGCAGGCTGGACACCATGTTCCAGCGAGCGCTCTGCCAGACGAAGTTCCGCGGCACCGCCATCCCCGGCTTCATCCAACCGTACAAAAGATTGCTGACGATCGACCCCGAGGTGGAGGCGGCCGCAGCGCCCGACTCGTGCACCGAGGGCACGGGGGCGCGTCCCCGCTGCTGGTTCGCGCCGAACGCCACGGAGTACAGCTGCGAGGGGATCCCCGAGCTGGGAATATGCGGCGAGGACGATGGAAGGGCTGCTATCCTCGCGTGCGACAGCCGGAACGGCGTCCAGATCTTCCACTGCAATGTGGGCCAGCCCTGCGAGATAGCTCCGGACGGCGTCCCCGAATGCGTTTTCTGAGGGCGCTGCCGCCCTCTCGCGGCGGCTAGGGCCGACCGCGGGCGGGGGCGCCGTGGCCCTCCTGGAGGTGCCGCGCGAGCAGGCTGTCGCCGAAGTCGTCCTGCAGGTCGCGGAACACGGTGTGAATGTGATCGCCGCCGCGGTTGTCGTACTCGATGAGGTGGGTGGGGCCGTGGATCCGGTAATAGTGCGACTGCTTCGGCGCGGCGCCGCCGGCCCAGGCGAAGTGCAGGCGCTCCACGCCGGCGCGCGCGATGCGGTCGAGGTGCCCGTCGGCGACGTCGGCCGGGAAGTTGCGGGCATAGACCTCCAGGAGGCGCAGCAGCGCGGCGCGCTGGGCCGGGGTCATCTCGGCGGCGGGCAGGCCGTCGAAGCTCGCCAGCGCGGCCCGACGGGAGGCCTCGGTCACGAGGTCGGGCGGCGCCTCGGAGGCGATCACGGCGCGCTGACGCTGCGCGGGGGTGAGGGAGGCCAGGAAGGCGCGGCCGAGATCCTCCTCGACCGCGAGCACGCGCAGGCCCTTCCGGGGACCCGAGGGCACCTCGGCCGGGTTGGCGCCCAGGAACGCCGGGGTGGTGGCCACGCCACCTCCTGCGGAGGTGAGGTTGAGCGAGACGTGGTGTCCCTCGAAGCGAAAACCCCACGGGGCCCGGGGCCCGGGCTGGCCGAAGAGGGCGAGGTGGTAGCGGCCCGGGTCGCGGAACGCCGGGTTGCCCTCGATGCCCCCGAGGATGCCCTCGAGCAGCAGGACGCCCTCCAGCTTGCGGTATCCCGCCGGGCTGAGTTTCGCACAGAGGTGCTGGGTAACAAGCACCGGGGCGCACTCCCGAGATCCGACATCTGCCCTGGCCCGCCTCTCGCTTGCGCTTGCAGGGGCACGAGCCGCTCGGCGCCGCAGGCCTCACCCGCTGGCCGGCCCCGTCCCCTGGTCCGACTCCCCCCACGCCACCATGACCGCGCTCGTGTTGTAGAAGCCCTCGACGCTCCCCCCGAACTTCGCGATCTGCCCGTAACACGCCATCCCGAACATCGGATGGGCCGCCCCGCTCGGCGACAGGAACGCCCGCACCTCGTCCCGGTACCGCTCCCCCAGCAACCGGAACCGCGACGCGCAGTCGAACACGAGCGCCCCCGACACCGCGGGCAGCGACCCGAGCACCTTCGTCGATAGCCCCTTCGCCGCCTGCAGCAGCGCGTCGGCCGTCGCGTTCACCACCCGCACCACCTGCCCCCGGGCCAGCCCGCCGGTCAGCACGACCGCCCCGTCCCCCCGGACCGCGATCGGCCCCCGGATCTTCAGCGCCTCCCCGAACGGCGTCTTCGCCCCGAGCGCGTGCTTCGCCATCGTCTGGAGCAGCCCCTCGCCGCTCGACCGCAGCCCGAGCCGCGACAGCTCCTCCTCGATCCCCCGCGCCGCCGGCTGCCCGTCCAGCGTCCTGAGCACGTTCCGCTCGATGTCCGTGATCGTGAAATCCCGCCCCCCCTCGGCCGCCCGGAACCCGTGCACCACGTCGATGTTCACCCGGTGCCGGTGCGTCAGCCGCACAAGCACCGCCGCGTCCGTCAGCGCCTTGCGGCCCAGGAACACCCGCGCCCCCTCGAACGTCCACCCGTCGCCCGCCGTCCCACCGAAGACCCGCGTGTGCGGCGGCACCCCCTGCCGGAGCGCCGCCACAAGCTCGTCCCCGTCGCACGCGAACGCGTCCGCCAGCACAAGGATCGAGCTCGGCGCGCCGCTGCGCGGGCCGTTGCTCGAGACCGCCTCGTCCATGTCGCTCAGCGCCGCCCGGATGCTCTTGCCGTGATCCGCCCGCAGCTCGCGCGCCACGGCGCACGTCACCTCGACGTGCGCGCCCCCGAGGAACGCGCACGACACACCGCTCCTCGTGAAGCCCCGCTCCGTGAACGACGCCCCGCCCGTGGTGGCCCCGATCACCGGGACGCCCGTCGCGTCCTCGACCGCGGCGAGGTACTCCTCGTGCTTCCCCCCGTTCGGCAAGGCCACGATCGCGAGCCGCGCGGGCTCCTTCCACTCCGCGACCGTTCGCTCGACCTTCCGGCCGAGCAGCCACGCGTTCCCATCAAAGGGTCCGAGGGTCATCATCTTCATGCGCCGAAGCTCCTACGTGCCCAGCGCCGGAGCGCGGGGCTTCGAGTCCAGGCCATCCGCTGACGATACGCGTCGCGGCATGGTGATAACACGCACGACGGATCCCTCTCTACTCCTCTTGTAGACTTCTGCTCCGTGCGGTCGCCCGCCTTGTGAGAGCCCCGCGGCCGCTCGTCGGTGGAGCGCGGGTGCTGTGATCCGCTCACGCACCTTCGCGCCCGCGCGTGGGGTCGGCTTCACCAGGCCGCACCGGCGGCGGCGGCTGGCTCTGCGGGCGCGCCGCGGCGCGGACCCGCTCGTCGAGCGACCGGAGCGCCTGGCCGAGCTCCGCGATCTGCGCCTCGATCGCCCGGATGCCGAACGCGCTCTGCGTCGTCGCCTTCGAGAGCGGCGCGACGATCCGCTCCACGAGCGACAGGTGGTGGCCCACGAACTCGGACACCGAGCGATCCGTCTCGACCTTCACCTCGACCGTCGGCTGCGCGACCCCCTTGAGCGCCGCGGAGAGCCGCTCGAGCTCCGGCGCGAGCCACTGCTTCATCTCCCGCGCCCGCGCGTCCCCCGCCTGCGCCGCCACGGCCGCCTTGCCGATCGCCCCGCGGATGCCCTCGAGCTGCTCGCCCAGCATCGAGAGCGTGCCGGTCACGCGCACGACCGGATCGTCCTCCTTGCCGCCCATCCGCTTGATGCGCTGGTACCCCTTCCTGATCTCCTCCCACCGCGCCTTCTGCTCGGGCGTCATCCGGCCGCGCAGCTCGCCGAGCTTGAGCAGGTTCTGCTCGGCGCCCGTCGTCAGCGTCTGCGACTCGCTCACGTAGTGATCGTCGATGAGCCGGTCGATCTCCTCGGGCGTGTGCGCCGCGACGACCTTCTCGGCCAGCTTGTTCATGTTGCGGTAGCTGCCCTGCAGCTTGAACGGCGGCTCGGTCCGGAAGGCGTCGTCCTGCGACGCGCTCCGGATGTACTCGAGGTTCACCGACAGGAGCACCTTCTGCACCCGGAAGAGCCGCTCGAACACGGCGACGATCTCCGAGACCTCCGCCGCGGAGTAGGCGTGCTCGAGCTCCGTCGTGGCGACCGACTCGCCCTGCGCCATCCGGAGCAGCCTGTGCGTGTCCCCCGGCGGCCGCCCCGAGAGCGGCGCGAGCGTCGGGTTCGACGTGAGCGCGTTCTCCAGGTAGCTCAGCGCGAACAGCTGCTCCTTGCCGTCGAGGATGTCGCCGAGGTTGTAGGTGTCGGCCCGGTTCGACAGCATGTCGGGGATCTGGAACCGCGCGCCCGACTCCGTGTACGGGTTGCCCGCCATCACCACGCAGAACTTCTTGCCGCGCAGGTCGTACGTCCTCGTCCGGCCGCGCCACACGCCCTCGATCCGGCGCTGCCCGTCGCAGAGCGAGATGAACTTCTGGAGCAGCTCCGTGTTCGTGTGCTGGATGTCGTCGAGGTAGAGCATCACGTTGTTGCCCATCTCGAACGCCAGGTTGATCTTCTCGACCTCCTGGCGCGCGGTCGCGTTCGGGGCCTCGGTCGGGTCGAGCGACGTCACCTCGTGGCCGAGCGACGGCCCGTTCACCTTCATGAACACGAGGCCGAGCTTGCTCGCGACGTACTCCATCAGCGTCGTCTTGCCGTAGCCCGGCGGCGAGATGAGCAGCAGCATGCCCATCAGGTCGGTGCGCTTCGCGTCGCCCGCGGCCCCGAGCTGCTTCGCCAGGTTCGCGCCGACGAGCGGCAGGTACACCTCGTCGATGAGCCGGTTGCGCACGAACGACGTGAGCACCCGCGGCGCGAACTCCTCGAGGCGCAGCCGCCTCCGCTCCCGCTCGGCGATCTCGCTCCGCACCTTCCTGTAGGCGCGGTAGCGGGGCGCCCTTTCGTGCAGGAAGTCCTCGATCCTGCTCAGGAATTCGTCGAGCCGGAGCGCGAGCGCGCGCTCCTTGATGCGCGGGTGCTGGCCGAGCAGCCCCTCGACGCGCGCCTCGGTCACGGCCCCGCTCGGCTCCCGCTCGAGGTGCCGCTCCGTCACCATGACGACCGCCGCCTCGAGCGCGAGGTGGCCAAGCGGGGTCCACGGGGGTTTGGGGGCAGAGCCCGGCTTGCCGGGCGAGCCCCCATCGTTGACCGCGTCGCGCGCGGCGAGTCCCCGCAGCCACGCCAGCGCGAGCTCCAGCCGCTCGGCCGGGTGCTTCTCGAGCTGCCGGAGGTCCTCCTCGAACGCCCCGCGGCCCCCCTCGAGGTCGAGGCGCGCGAGCAGCGCGGCGCGCAGATCGAGCGCCGCGTCGCTGGTCACGAACCTCGGGTGCTCCGCCGCGAGCTCCTCCACGAGGTACCGCGCCGCGACGCGCACGTCCGCCGCGCGGTTCACGTCCGCCGCGAGCCGGTGCGCCGCCGCCGCCGCGGCCACGCTCGCCGCGAGCTCGGCCGCGAGCGCCGCCCGCGCCTCGCCCTCGCCGAGCTGCGCCGCGAGCCGGCCGAGGCTCCGCGCCCGCCGGTGCGCGAGATCCCGGGCGCGCGGGTCGAGCCCCGCCCAGGTCAGGCAGGCGAGCGCCCGCGGCGTGCTGCCGAAGCGGAGCAGCCCCGCCGTGGCCCGCAGCGCGAGCAGCTTCTCCAGGAGGTGCGCCGCGTCCGCGTCGTGGACGCCGCGCTCGTAGCCCTCGTCGTGCCGGTCCGCCGCGTACGCGCGCACCGCGGCGAGCAGCCCGCCCGGGCCGAGCGACGCCTCGCGCAGCCGGTCGATCGAGAGCCCGCCGCGCCCCGCCTCGGCGTCCGCGAGCATCGAGCCCGCGAGGACCTCGCCCCGGTAGACCTCCGGGGTCTCGCTCACGAGCTCCTGGCCCCAGAGGTCGCGCGCGCTCTCGAGCGCCGGGTCCTCGATCGGCTCGAAGAAGTCCGTCCCGGTGAGGTGCAGCGCGAGCCCCTCGCCGTGCGGGACCAGCGTGAGCTCCAGGGCCTGCGTGCTCACGTTGAAGCGGTGGCGGCCGAGCTTGATGACGTCGCCGCCGCCGCCCTCGAACAGGTCCTCCCGGTCGCGCAGCGCCCGGAGCGCGTCCTGCCGCGCCGACTTGAGCCGCGCCTCGACCTCGTCCCCCTTCACGCTGTCGCCGAGCGCGTGGAGGCTCGCCGCGAGATCGCGGATCTTCGCGACCATGGCGTCGGACGCGAAGTACGTGTTGAGCTCGTCCACGGTCGCGAACGAGCGCGCCCGCCGCGTCACCCCCTGGACGATCCGGTCCGCCGCGGCGACGAGGTTCGAGACGCGCCGCTGCCGCTCGTCGAGCAGCGTCTGCCGCCGCGCGGCGATCGCGTCGTTCACCTCCTCGCGCTTCGCCGCGAGCTCGCCAAGGAACTCGTCGAACTCGCCGAACTTCCCCTCGAGGTCCTCGAGCTGGACGAGCAGCTTCGAGAGCTCGGCGTCGCAGCGCTCGGGCGAGTCGCAGACGGCCAGCGCGCTCGAGACGCTCTGGCCGAACACCTTGAACTGCGCGCCGAACTCGGCGCGCCCCTCGGCGCCCCGGAGGTCCTTGCCGCGGGCGCTCAGCGTCGCGCGGGCGCGGTTGAGCTGCGCGTAGACCTCGCTGATCCCCTCCAGGATGCGGGTCCGCGCCGTGGGGTCGTCGACCTTCAGGCCCGCCACGATCTCGGCGAGCACCGAGAGCCCCTCGTTCACGCCGTCGAGGTCCGCGGCGAACGGGGCGAGCTCGGACGACTTCGCGACCGCCTCGATCCTGGCGATGAGGCCCGCGAGCCGGTCGGCCAGCGGCCGGAACGCCTGGTCGCCGAGGAGGAACGTCACGCACGCGCCGCTCACCTCGCCGGTGCGCGCCAGGATCTCGGCCTCGAGCGCGTCGAGGCGGCCGAGGTCCATGTACTTGAGCTCGCGGAGCGTGATGAGGTGCCCCCGCTGCCGCCGCAGCGCGGTCAGGGCGTTCAGGAACGCGTCGACGCTCGCCGCGTCCTCGGGCCGCACCCCGCCGAGCAGCTGCTGCTGCGCCGCCTCGGTCTCGGCGAGCGCGCTCGCCGCGCGCGCCTTGATGGCCTCGACCTTCTCGAACTCGTCGACGATGCTCTCCGAGACGGTCCGGAGCTCGTTCACGGTCGACAGGAGGTCGCCCGCCTCGGCGTGGCCGAGCCAGTAGTAGGCGTCGGTCATCCGCTCGGCGGTCCGGATGAGGTCCTCGAACGTCTGGCGGGTCGGCGACCCGTCCATCGCCGCGCGCCGCATGCTGAGCGCGTCCGAGATCCCCCGCACGAGGTCGGCGTTGCCCACCTTCGCGAGGTACGAGCCGTCGGTCGGCGCCGACGCCGCGAACTCCGCGGTCATGAACGGCGTCTGCCAGATCTGCATCGGGTGGACGCGGGTCGGCTCCTCGCCCAGCGCCCGGAAGATCACCATCTTGCCGTCGTCGAAGAGGCTGTACCCGTGGCACTGGATCGGGGTCGCGATCTCCTTGCGGATCAGGTTGTACGGGAAGAGCACGTAGCGCCCGTCCACGACCTGGTGGAACACGTAGAGCACGTCTTCCCCGTTCGGCGAGCGGACGACCCGCTCGAAGACGAGGCTGTCGGTGCTGCCCTCGAAGCGCTTCGTCTCCCCGGTGATGAGGTAGTAGCCGTTCGGGAAGACGATGCCCTGGTCCTCCGGGAGGCTCAGGCAGGCGAGGCCGATCGCGTCGATGCGCACGACCTTCCGGGTGCGGCCGTTGTAGACGAGGTACCGGTACGACGGCTCCCGGAACGGCTTGATCTTGAGCAGGATGAGCGGCCCGAGCCGGGCGTACTGGATGTCGGCGTCGTCGAGCGCCTGGCCCGCGTCGTCGACCGGCTCGCGGTAGATGCCGAGCCCGGTGGCCGTGTTGTTCTCGACCTTGATGGTGAGGTCGCCGCCGACCGTCTCGACGAAGATCTCGCCGAGGACGGTGACGTGCGGGTGCTTGCCCTGCACGTGGTCGTCGCGCGTGGTCTGCGTCCAGGCGAAGTCGTGCGCCCGCGGGCGGACGTTGTCCTCGTCGCCGCGCGCGTCGAGGTAGCGGACGCGCCCTGTCGCGTCGATGCTCCAGCGGAACACCTTGACGTCGCGCTCGGTCGCGCCGACCTGGAAGACGGCGAGCATCCGCGTGTCGCTGCGCCGGAGCTGGAGCAGCCGGGGCTCCTTGACGTAGCGGTGGAGGTCGTTGAACTCCTTGACGAAGGTGGCGTCGCCGAGGAACGCGTCGCCCTCCTCGAGCGGCGCGTGCGACAGGTCGAAGGCGCCGCCCTCGCTCGCGAAGCGGTGGAGGCTGAAGACGTCGCCGACGTTCACCTCCTTGAGCCCCATGAACACGAGGTAGCCGACGAGCAGCTTGCCCCGGATGCTCACGATGTCGCGCGGCAGGCAGTTGTTCTCGGTCCTGACGCGCGCGTTCTCGAGGAGCGCGAGGTCGGTGCCGCCGAACACCTGCTTCCGCCGCGCGTTGAGCGCCTCGGCGCGGCGGCCGAGCTCCTCGGCGCGCTCGACGAGCCGCCGGCGGATGACCTCGTAATTGCCCCCATCCAGCGTCTCCGCCGCCTGCGGGGGGGGAGCCCCCGCCGTCCGGGCCGCGCCGTCCAAGGCCCCTGTCGCCACCATGCATGCTCCGTGTGGTCCGGCTCGATGCCCGCCCCCGCGTCGAATCCGCGCGGGCCTCGGCCTGTCCGCGGCCAGGTTACAGCCGTTCGCCGCGTCCGGGGGGCGAGATGGCGACCGCGCCGCGCGGCGGCGCGAGGCAGGCCGCCGCGCGCGCGGGCCGTGAGGGGGGTCACGGCCCGCGCGGGTCGCGAGGGGCCGCGGCGCGTGTGGGTCGCGAGGCGCGCCGGGATGTCAAGCCCGGGATGCCCCCTGGCGGCCGGCGCGCCGCCCGCGGATTCCACCTCGTCCCGGGGGGCGGCGCGTCGCAAAGCCGCCACGGCGTCAAATCCGCTTGCTCCACGGGGGGTGTTGCGTTGCGATGGGCCGTTAACGAGGGCGACAGCCGCGCGCATGCGCGCGCGAGCCCACGCCGCCTCCGGCGGCGCACCTCGTCGACCGGGGCGCCTCGCGGCGCGGCTTGGAACGCACGA
Organism: Sorangium sp.; assembly: GCA_025924095.1. Taxonomy (GTDB): domain Bacteria; phylum Myxococcota_A; class Polyangia; order Polyangiales; family Polyangiaceae; genus Sorangium. Next base: position 7,242 of record JAICEP010000047.1, on the reverse strand, counting down.
CGAACTTCAGCGAGTTGGGATGGTGGCATCAATGCGCTTGGGAAAAAGACTTACTTCCGTGCTCCTCGTCCTGGTTGCCGGTCCGCTCGCCGCCTGCGGGGATGACGGCGGCGGCGATGGCGGCGCGGGGAGCGGCGTGGGCGGGGCGGGCGGGGCGGGCGGCGGCGCCACGGGCACCGGCGGAACCGACGACAGCTCCGGGGCTCTAGGCGGCGGGTTCATCACCGTCGGACCCGGGGGGACCACCGGCAGCGGCGGCGATCCGTGCGAGTCGCCGGATCCTCCGCCGGAGTGCGACGCGGTGGCGCCGGCGTGCGGCGACGGCGAGATCAACCAGGAGACCGAGGCGTGCGACGACGGCAACAGCCTGCCCGGGGACTGTTGCTCCGGCGCCTGCAAGGTGGAGCCGTACTGCGCGTGCGAGCCGGGGGAGCCCTGCCACACGACGATCGCCTGCGGCAACGGCGCGATCGAGCCCGGCGAGAGCTGCGAGGACGGGAACACCGCCTCGGGCGACGGCTGTGACGATCGCTGCCAGCGGGAGCCGGGCGACTGGGTGTGCCCGGGGCCCGGGTTGACGTGCTACCGGCTGCACTCGTGCGGCGACGGGCGGGTCTCGGGCGGCGAGACCTGCGACGACGGCAACGCGATGGCCGGAGACGGGTGCTCCGACGTCTGCGCCCTGGAGGACCCTGGCAACATCACCTGTCCGATCCCGGGGCGGCCTTGCAGGCCGGTCGAGCGGTGCGGCGACGGCCTGCTGCGGCCGAGCGAGGGGTGCGACGACGGCAACCTGGAGCCGGAGGACGGCTGCTCGCCGAGCTGCCAGGTCGAGGCCGGCTGGGTGTGCCCCGACGGCATGAGCTGCGTCTTCACGGTCGTCTGCGGCGACGGTCAGATCGGCGTGGGCGAGGGGTGCGACGACCGCAACAAGGCCGCGGGCGACGGGTGCTCGGCCGCGTGCCAGATCGAGCCCGGGTTCGAATGCGCGCGCGCCGGGAGCCGCTGCACGGCGGTCTGCGGCGACGAGAGGGTCGTCGCCGGGGAGGAGTGCGACGACGGCGGCGCGGAGGACGGCGACGGGTGCGACGCCACGTGCAAGTGGGAGCCGGGCGTCGTGTGCGAGACCGCGCCCGGCGGTTACATCTGCCGCGACACCGTGTGCAACGACGGAGAGAGGGAGGGCTCCGAGCCGTGTGACGACGGCAACACCACGATGGGGGACGGCTGCACGCCGTTCTGCCAGGTGGAGCCCGACTGCGGCGACAGCGGCTGCACCTCGGCGTGCGGCGACGGGCTGCGCCTCGGCGGTGAGGCGTGCGACGACGGCAACACGGCCGACGGGGACGGCTGCTCGTCCGCGTGCGTCATCGAGCCGGGGTACAGCTGCACGAACGACGCGCCCCTGGGCGACGAGCTCCGCGTGCCGATCGTGTACCGCGACTTCAAGGAGAACGCGCCGAACTTCGAGCCTGACAACGACGATCGGCCGAACGCGATCGTGACGGGGATCGTGCAGAACGTCCTCGGCACCAACAACAAGCCCCAGTTCGCGGCGGCGCGGCCGAACGGCTTCCTCACGAACGCCGCGGATTTCAACAACTGGTACAGCGACTCGACCCTCTCGAAGCCGGTCGTGGACTGGCTCGTCCTCGCGCGCGCCGGGACGTCGGACTTGTTCGTCTACGAGGATCACACGTTCTTCCCGCTCGACAACAGGGGCTGGCAGGACCCGTCGGTGCCGGTGGCGCAGCGCGAGGCGAGCCGCGCGGCGAACGATCCGTTCGACGACTGGTCTGCTGCGGGCAACCACAACTTCTACTTCACGAGCGAGGTCCGCTACTGGTTCGAGTACCACGGCGGGGAGCGGCTCGATTTCTACGGGGACGACGACGTCTGGGTGTTCGTCAACAACCGGCTCCGCGTCGACCTCGGCGGCATCCACGCCCCCATGGGGACCGGCGAGATCGAGGGCGTGGAGGACGATCGCGGGACGGTGCTCATGGATGACCTCGCCCTGACGGAGGGGAGGGTCTACGAGGTCGTCGTGTTCCAGGCGGAGCGCCACGTCACGGGGTCGAGCTACAAACTGACGCTCGGCGGCTTCAACGCGGCCCCCTCGCGCTGCGAGCCCGTGTGCGGCGACGGGATCGTCACGCCGGACGAGCAGTGCGACGACGGGGCCGAGAACGGCCCTGGTTACGGGAACTGCTCCACGACCTGCACGCTCGGGCTCTACTGCGGCGATGGGGTCCGGACGACCCCGTACGAGATCTGCGACGACGGCACCAACCTGGGCGGCTACGGCTCGGGGGCCTGCGCCCCGGGCTGCGTGGCGGCGCCCCGGTGCGGCGACGAGGACATCAACAGCCAGTTCGGCGAGACGTGCGACGACGGCGTGAACGACGGCCGCTATGGCGGGTGCACGCCGGAGTGCCTCGTCGGGCCGCGGTGCGGCGATGCGACGGTCCACGCGCCGGACGAGACGTGCGACGACGGCGTGAACGACGGCCGTTATGGCGGGTGCACGCCGGAGTGCGGCGACGCGGCGAAGTGCGGCGACGGGACCCCGCAGGCGGAGTGGGGCGAGGAGTGCGACGACGGCGTGAATGACGGCAGCATGGGCTGCCTCGGCTGCCGGATCGGGGCCGTCTGCGGCGACGGGTTCCCCCAGACGGAGCTCGGCGAGGAGTGCGACGACGGCGTGAACGACGGCGGTCACGGCGAGTGCGCTCCCGGTTGCGTCTACGGTCCGCGCTGCGGCGACGGCGTGACCCAGACGCCGCCCGAGGAGTGCGACGACGTGGAGAACGACGGCGGTTACGGCGAGTGCGCTCCTGGTTGCGTGTTCGGCCCGCACTGCGGCGACGGCGTGCGGCAGCTGCCGTACGAGCAGTGCGACGACGACAACACCGCGAGCGGCGACGGCTGCAGCGCCACGTGCCACGACGAGGTCAACTGACCCGGATCGATCCGTGACGGAGAGCAGCGCGCGGCGGCTCGCCAGGGCCGCCGCGCCGCTCGCCTGCGGGTAACAACTCGTCCAGCGAGATCCTCTGTGGTTCGGCGGGAGGTCTCGCCGAGGCGCCCGGCCCCCGGGGAGGTGGTAACTAGCCTCTACCGCAATGGGGTGACCGACGATCCCGTGCGCGCGCTCGCGGCCGCCCAGCGGGGCAGGAAATGCAGGCGGATTGTCCCTCTCCCTGTCCGCGCGGGGCGCATGCTCACGGAGCACCGCTCGCGCAGCGCGCGCGCCCGCGCGTCCTCGCGTGAGACCAGGAAGGACTCCACGATGAGCGTTCACGACGATCCCACGTTCACCTTGCCCCTGAGCCTTCCCTTGGAGCGTAAGCTCCAGGTGGCGCTCTTCGTCTGCCCCGGCTTCTTCTTGCCCGACAACATCGGCCTGCAGACGGTGTTCGGGCTCCTGCCCAGCGTGGACCTGCACCTCGTATGGAAGAACAGGGACGAGATCGCGGGCGTCCCGCGTTTCACGACGCGGGCCACCACCTCCTTCAGCGACTGCCCGAAGGCGCTCGACATTCTCCATGTGCCGGCGGTTCCCCCCCACGTCATGGAGGATGAAGAATCGCTCGCGTTCCTCGCAGAGGCTGGCGGCCGCGCGACGTGGTTGTCCGGCGTCTGCGCGGGCGCGCTGATGCTGGGCGCCGCGGGCCTGCTCAAGGGCTACCGGGCCACCACGAACTTTCACCTGCACGACCAGCTGGCCTATTACGGCGCGATCCCCACCAGGGGGAACGTGGTGGAAGACCGGAATCGGCTCACCTCAGGGCCGGTCTCCGGCGGCTTCGATCTCGCGCTGCGCCTGCTCGGGCGTCTCCACGGTGACGAGGTGGCCAGGGAGTGCGAGCTGGAGATGGAATACGCGCCGGAGCCGCCCTACGGCACGGGCAGCCCCGAGCTCGCCGGGCCGGAGCTGACGGCGAGGTCGCTCCAGAGGATGGCGCCGCTGATCGAGGCGACGCGCCAGGTAGGCATCCGCGCTTCCCGGCGGCTGGAGATCGCCTGAGCCGCGCTTCCACCCACGCCCGCCAGCGCCACCCCGACCCCCTGTCTAGAACACCAATCAATCATGTTGAAACCCGGAGAATTTTCACAGGGAGGCGAGGAGGCGGGGAGGAAGAAAAAAAGAATCTCTCCCTCTCGCCGTCTCTCGCTCCCCGCCTCCCTGTGAAATTCCTGCTTTTTTCCGGGGTTTCAACCCGTTGGTCGCTCTCGCCGAGCGGCGCTCAGGTTCGTGGCGTTCGCTGCTGCCCGAGCTGGTCGAGGCCGAGCTCGCGGGCCTTCTGGGCGAGGGCCTCGATCTTCTTCTTCCCGTCGGCGTCAGCGCTCGGCATGAGCGACGTCAGCATCCCCGACAGCGTGCCGTCCGCCAACCTCGCGCTCGGCGAGGGGGGCGCGACGAGCTGCTTCAGGTCCGCGGGCAGGCTCGCGTTGCCGTTCAGGTAGTCGCCGACCAGCGCCCGCACCGTGGAGCTCTGATCGACGATCCCGTCGAGCGACTGGCCGAGGGTGATCGCCTTGACGAAGCGGTCGAAGAACGCCCCGTCGCCGCCGACGATGTTGATCTTCGCCTCATCGAACGCGCCCCGCAGGATCTCGGCCTGCGCCCGCGCGATCTCGACGCGGATGCGCAGCGCCTCGAGCTCCACCGCCCGCTCCTTCTCGAGCCGGAGGCGGAACTCCTCGTGCTCGCGCCCGACCCCGTCGAGCGCCCTCATGGCCGCGGCCTTCTCCGCCGTGCCGGCCGCCTCGGCCAGGAGCCGCAGCTTGATCGCGTTCGCCTCGGCCAGGCCCGTCTTCTCGAGGGCCAGCGCCTCGGCCTCGCGCGTCCTCGCGGTCGCGAGCCCCTTCTGCTCGATGCCCGAGGCCTCGGCGAGCAGCCGCTCCCGCGTGACGAGCGCCTCGGCCCGCCCCTGCTTCTCGATCGCCTGCGCCTCCGCCTCCTTCACGAGCACCCGCGCGAGGCCCTGCTTCTCCTCGCCGACGGCGGCGGCGTTCATCTTCTCGAGCGCCACGCGCGCCTCGGCGAACCCCTGCTTCTCGATCGCCTGCGCGTCGGCCTCCTTCACCCGGATGCGCGCCAGCCCCTCGGCCGCCGACTCGGCCTGCACGCCCTCGGCGATGCGGATCTTCGCGCGCGCCGCCTTGTCGCTCGCCTCGAGCTCGGCGTCGGCCGTGATGAGCGTCTCGCGCGCCCGGAACTTCGCCGCCTCCTCGCTCGCCTCGGCCCCCTTGATGTGCTTGACGAGCTGCTCCTGCGCCTCCGCCTCGGCGTTGATGCGCGTCACGTCCTTGAGGCGCGTCGCCTCGGCCAGGGCGCGCACGTCCTTGATCCTCTCCTCCTCCTCGGCCACCGTCTTCTCGACCGCGATCCGCGCCCGGACCACGTCGGCGATGTCCTTCCTCTGGATCTCGAGCTCCTTCTCGCGGGCGATCTGCTGGAGCGAGACGTCGCGCTCGCGGCTCACGACCTCGAGCTGCCGCGCCTTCTCGACGCGCTCGGTCTCGACCGCGATCTCGCGCTCCTTGTTCTTCTGGGCGACCGAGACGCCGCGCTCCTTCGTCTCGCGGGCGACGAACGCCTCCTCGTCGTTCTTCTCCTGGAGGAGCACCGTCTTCTTGCGCTCGTCGCTCGTGACGCGCGCGGCCTCGTTCTGCTCGCGCGCCTGCGACACCGCGATCTCCTTCGCCTTCTTCGCCTCGGCCTCGGCCCGGCGCTGCTCGAAGCGGAAGATGGCCTCGTCGGAGTTCAGGTTCTGGCTGCCGATCTCCATCCGCTCTTTCTGGCGGAGCTCGTTCGTCAGCACGTTCTGCGCGACCGTGAGCTCGGTGATCTTCCGGATGCCCTCGGCATCCATGATGTTGTCCTTGTCGAGCAGCTCGATGGGCGTCTGCTCCAGGTAGTCGATCGCCGCGTCGGCGAGCACGAACCCGCTCAGGTCCTTGCCGATGACGTCGAGGATGTCGTCCTTGAACTTCTGCCGTTCCATGTAGAGGTCCTCGAAGTTCAGGCGCTTGCCCACGGTCTTGAGCGCCTCGGAGAACTTCGCGGCGAACAGCTGCTCGAGCGTCTCCGGGTTCGACGCGCGGACGCAGCCGATGGTCCGGCCGACCGTGCGCACGTCGTCCTGGGTCTTGTTGACCTGCACGAAGAAGGTGACCTTGATATCCGCGCGGATGTTGTCCTTGCAGATGAGGCCCTCCTTGCCGCGCCGGTCGATCTCGATCGTCTTGACCGAGATATCCATGTACTCGGCGCGGTGGATGATCGGCAGGACCATCGTCCCCGTGAAGGTGACGATGGGATCCTGGCCTCGGGTGTTGATGATCAGCGCTTTGCCCTGGTCCACCTGGCGGTAGAACTTGGCGTACATGACCAGTATCCCGAGGGCGACGAAGGCCAGGACACCGACGAGGACGGCGATGAGGGGGACAGTCAAACTGGGCACGCGGAGCTCCTTCGCGTTTCGGCGGAGGGGAGGGCGCTGACCCTCGCGTTCACGTCGCGAGGGTCGAACGCCCAAGCCCGCTCCGAGCCGGGTCGGGGGCCACACGACACCCCCTCAGGCGAGAGCGTACACGAAACCGCCGGCGCGCCAGCGGCGTTCAGCCGCCGCGACGCTGCTCGTCCCGGGGTCGCACCGCGGGGGTGGGCTCGTCCTCGGCGCCCTCCGGGGGCGCTTCCACGCGGGACGCAAGCCGCCCGGCGAGGGGAGGGGGCGGGCCGAGCAGGGCGTCGAGCGGCTCGACGCTGAAGACCTCTCCGTCGGGGTCCCAGCTCACGAGCAGCGCGCGGTCACCGCGGCGGAGGGCGCCGGGCGTGTCGCACCGGACGTCGAGGATGTGGCTCGCGCCACCTTCGTCGATCACCGCCTGGCCGAAGCGCTCGTCGACGCGCCCGGTGGAGATGACGCATACGCGGCCCACGAGGTCCTTCTTCGTCTGGCCGTGCCGGGTCACGAAGAGCGGCGCGAGCGGCCGCACGGCGAGCGAGGTGAGCAGCACGGCGACGACGAGCGACCCCGCGAGCACCGCGAGGCCGAGCGCCCAGCGCGGCAGCCCCCAGCCGACCCAGAGCGGCTCGACGGCCATCGTGGACAGGGCGCTCGTGAACCAGCCGAACGCCGCGATCAGCGTGAGCGTCACGGTCGCGGGCACGCGGTGGAGGTCCAGGGCCACGAGCACCGAGCCGAGGCCGTGCGCGCCGTCGGCCGCGTC